>NZ_JBEAKW010000007.1:0-247500 GCF_040065795.1 Klebsiella sp. JB_Kp004
TCTGGGCACATCTGATGGCATGAGGCCCGAAGGTCCCCCACTTTGGTCTTGCGACGTTATGCGGTATTAGCTACCGTTTCCAGTAGTTATCCCCCTCCATCAGGCAGTTTCCCAGACATTACTCACCCGTCCGCCGCTCGTCACCCGAGAGCAAGCTCTCTGTGCTACCGCTCGACTTGCATGTGTTAGGCCTGCCGCCAGCGTTCAATCTGAGCCATGATCAAACTCTTCAATTTAAGTTTGATGCTCAAAGAATTAAACTTCGTAATGAATTACGTGTTCACTCTTGAGACTTGGTATTCATTTTTCGTCCGAGGACGTTAAGAATCCATGTCACTTTGAGTGCCCACACAGATTGTCTGATAAATTGTTAAAGAGCAGTGCCGCTTCGTTTTTCGCTGCGGCGCGGGGTGTGCATATTACGCTTTCCCGCTGCAGAGTCAAGCATTTATTTTCGCTTTTCTCTGCGAGGTTCTCACCGGAACCCCGCTGACCCGGCGGCTTGCTTGCCGTTGTTCCGTGTCAGTGGAGGCGCATTATAGGGAGTAATTCTGAGGTGACAAGGGGAAATGCAAAAAAACTTTTCAACCGTCTCTTTTTTCAACAATGCGGCGAGGAATGTCGCAAAAAACCGCCGTTTTGCTGTTTTAACCGACGAAACGGGGCGCCTGGTGGCATACTGTTAGTGTAGAAAAAAGAAAGGAACGGCATTTATGTCTTTAAGCGCACAGCAACTGGCGGCACAAAAGAACATCTCCTGGGTACTGGCCGAGAAGCTCGCCCAAAAGATACTGACTGGCGAATATCAGCCGGAAAGCATTCTTCCCGGCGAAATGGAGTTAGGGGAGCAGTTCGGCGTGAGTCGTACCGCCGTCCGCGAAGCGGTGAAGACGCTGACTGCAAAAGGCATGCTGCTGCCCCGCCCTCGCATTGGCACCCGGGTAATGCCGCGCAGCAGCTGGAACTTCCTGGATAAGGAACTACTCTCCTGGTGGCTCACGGAAGATAACTTCGAAGAGGTGGTGAGCCACTTTCTCGTCATGCGCAGCAGCCTGGAGCCACAGGCCTGTTTCCTCGCCGCCGCCCACGGCACCGCGGAACAGAAAGCGCAGCTCAATACCCTTATGGAAGAGATGATTGCCCTGAAACGTCATTTTCAGCGCGATCGCTGGATAGACGTCGATATGGCCTGGCATGAACATATCTATGAAATGAGCGGCAATCCTTTCCTCAGCTCATTCGCCTCTTTATTTCATTCCGTCTACCACACCTACTTCACGTCGATTACGCAAAATGAAGTCGTGAAGCTCGATCTCCACCAGGCGATCGTCGATGCCATTCTCAATAGCGATGCGCCAGGTGCCTTGCTCGCCTGCCAGGCGCTGCTGAACGCCCCACACCACGTAAATCAATAACAAGGATTTGGCATGAGCGGAAAAAAAGGGCGCAGCATGGCTGGCCTGCCGTGGATCGCGGCGATGGCCTTCTTTATGCAGGCGCTGGATGCCACCATTCTTAACACCGCCCTCCCGGCTATCGCCCACAGTCTTAATCGTTCTCCCTTAGCGATGCAGTCGGCCATCATCAGCTATACGCTGACGGTGGCGATGTTGATCCCGGTCAGCGGCTGGCTGGCCGATCGCTTCGGCACGCGCCGGGTCTTTATCATCGCCGTTAGCCTGTTTACTCTCGGCTCCCTCGCCTGCGCGCTCTCGAGTTCATTAACGGAGCTGGTCATTTTTCGCGTTATTCAGGGGGTCGGCGGGGCGATGATGATGCCGGTGGCGAGGCTAGCCCTCCTGCGCGCCTATCCGCGCAGCGAACTGCTGCCGGTACTAAACTTTGTCACCATGCCGGGACTGGTAGGACCGATTCTGGGCCCGGTTCTCGGCGGGGTATTTGTGACCTGGGCCAGCTGGCATTGGATTTTCCTGATAAACATTCCCATCGGCGTGATCGGCATTCTGTATGCCCGTAAATATATGCCAAATTTCACAACGCCGCGCCGACGCTTCGATATAACCGGTTTTCTGTTATTTGGCTTAAGCCTGGTGTTATTTTCCAGCGGTATTGAACTGTTTGGCGAAAAAATCGTGGCGACATGGCTGGCGCTGGCGGTGATCGCCGTCAGTCTGATACTGCTCCTGGCCTATGTCCGTCACGCGCGCCGCCATCCTGCGCCGCTGATCTCGCTCTCTTTATTTAAGACCCATACGTTCTCGGTCGGCATTGCCGGCAACCTTGCCACGCGGTTGGGTACCGGCTGCGTACCTTTTCTGATGCCGCTCATGCTGCAGGTTGGCTTTGGCTATCCGGCCATTATCGCCGGCTGTATGATCGCCCCCACCGCTATCGGCTCGATTATTGCGAAATCTACCGTTACCCAGGTGCTGCGCTGGTTTGGCTATCGTAAGACCCTGGTGGGGATCACCGTGTTTATTGGCCTTATGATTGCCCAGTTCTCGCTGCAGTCGCCAGAAATGCCGCTGTGGATGCTGCTTCTGCCGCTGTTCGTGCTGGGGATGGCGATGTCCACGCAGTTTACCGCCATGAATACCATTACCCTGGCCGATTTGACGGATGACAATGCCAGCAGCGGCAATAGCCTGCTGGCAGTCACCCAGCAGCTTTCCATCAGTCTCGGAGTGGCCATCAGCGCTGCGGTGCTGCGCTTCTATGAAGGTTTTGACAGCGCCAGCACCGTAGAGCAGTTTCACTACACCTTTATTACCATGGGCGTGATAACCATCGTGTCGGCGCTGATGTTTATGCTGTTGAGAGCGAAGGATGGCCGCAACCTGATTAGCGAGCGGCACAAACGCTAAGCGGAGCCGCGGACCACCAGCTCCGGGGTTAACTGTACGCGCTGCTGTTTTTGCTGCGGGTCGGCCATGCGATGGATCAGCACGTCGATGGCCAGTTCCCCCAGCTCATCTTTCGGCTGGTGAATGGTGGTTAACGGCGGCGTCATATAGCGAGCCAGTTCAATATCATCGTAACCCACCAGCGCCATATCCTGCGGGATCTGCAACCCGGCCTGGTATAACGCCTGATAAGCGCCAACCGCCATGGCGTCGTTACCGACAAACACCGCCTGCGGCCGCTGCGGCAACGCCAGCAGCTGCTGCATCGCGCTAAATCCGCCGCCAAACTCAAAATCACTGGTCACCACGTATCCCTCGGCTACGGGCAGACCGCAGCGCGCCATCGCGGCATGGTAACCTTCAAGGCGCAGACGCGCCGGGGTTTTATCCAGCGGGCCGGCAATGCAGGCAATGTGTGAATACCCTTGATCGATCAGGTACTGGGTCGCCATATCGCCACCGAGCAGCGAGTTATCCTGAATCAGATCGCTATCGCCATCAAACGGCGCCCAATCCATCATGACCGTCGGAACCGACGGATAGCGCTGCATAATTTCCGGGGAGGGTTGGTGGGTCTCAGTGCACAGCAGCAGTAATCCATCGACGCGTTTTTGCATTAACGTCTCCAGATTACGATTCATTCGCTGCTCATCACCTTCCGTATTACAGAGTACGAGACTATAACCCCGCTCAAAGCAGCTGCGTTCCACGCCCCGCACCAGCTCGGAATAAAACGGATTGGTACTGGCGGTGATCAGCATGCCGATGGTGCGGGTTTGATTAAGCTTGAGGCTACGCGCCAGCGCCGAGGGGGCGTAGTTGAGGCTTTTGATCGCGGCGTCGACTTTGGCGGTAATCGCCTCGCTGACAAAGCGGTCCTTATTGATGACGTGTGACACCGTCGATGTGGAAACGCCCGCGACGCGGGCCACATCTTTCATCGTAGCCAAGCATTACCCCTGTTGCGCTAAAAATTCATCAATCTCTGTGCGCCACGGCACGGAAGGCTGCGCGCCTTTGCGAGTCACGGCAATCGCCGCCGCGGCATGCGCAAAGCGGATCGCCTCCGGCAGGGCGGTCCCTTCCAGCAGCGCGGTCACCAGCGCGCCGTTGAAAGTGTCGCCGGCCGCGATAGTATCAATAGCCTGCACGCGAAACCCTGGGATCCGGCGGCTTTCGCCTTCGGCACTGAGCCAGACGCCGCGGCTGCCGAGGGTGATCATTACCGTACCAATGCCTTTGGCATGCAACACGTCGGCGGCTTTTGCCGCATCCTCGTCACTCTCAACGCGAATCCCCGTCAGCTTTTCCGCTTCGGTTTCGTTGGGGGTAATGATATCCACCAGCGCCAGCAGTTCATCGGACAGTTCACGCGCTGGCGCGGGATTAAGCACCACGGTGGTCTGATGGTGATGGGCGATTTTCGCCGCCGCCAGCACGCTCTCCAGCGGCGACTCGAGCTGCATCAACAACGCCTGCGCGCTGGCGATCCGCTCTTTTTCCGCCTCTACCTGAGCGACGGATAAGGCCGCATTGGCGCCGGCATGAATACCGATAACATTCTCACCTTCGGCGTTAACGAAGATTAACGCCACGCCGGTTGCTTCCCCGGCGACCGCGCGCACAGGCGCCACATCGATTTTATCGCTCGCCAGCTGGCGGCGGATGCGTTCACCGATGTCGTCATCGCCGGTGCAGGCAATAAACGCGATATCCGCCCCGCTGCGCCCGGCGGCCACCGCCTGGTTGGCCCCTTTACCACCGAACGCCAGCTGGTAGTGGTTGCCGGTGACGGTTTCACCCGGCGTCGGGAAAGCGTCAAGGTTGAGAATGTGATCGGCATTGATGCTGCCAAGGACGACAAGTTTGCCTGCAGTTTTCATCGTTTCTGTTCCCGGGAAAGCGCGCCACCGGGATCCGGTGGCGCATGCCCTGCTTTTCTTTTTTTATATTGTCCCTCGGACCGTTGCCAGTCCGAATCGCATATTACTGCTTAACGACCAGCTTCAGCTCAACCGGGTAGTTAGCTTCCACTTTTTCGCCCTTCAGTACCTTATCAGCAGTCTCAACGCCTTTCGCGCCGATCTGCTCCGGCAACTGTGCGACGGTCGCCGCCAGTTTGCCACTGTTTACTGCTTTTTCGCCATCCGGAGTGCCGTCAAATCCAACCACCATCACATCGGACTTGCCTGCGGTCTGCAGCGCGCGCAGAGTGCCGAGCGCCATTTCATCATTCTGCGCGAACACCGCCTGGACGTCAGGATGGGCGGTCAGCAGGTTCTGCATCACGTTCAGCCCTTTGGTACGGTCGAAATCGGCCGGCTGGCTGGCCAGAACGTTGAACTTGTGCGCCGCCACGGCCTGTTTGAAGCCTTCGCCGCGCTCGCGCGCCGCGGAAGTCCCGGCAATGCCCTGCAGCTCAATGACTTTCGCACTTTCACCCAGCTTTTTCGCAATGTAATCGCCCGCCATTTTTCCGCCCTGCACGTTGTCAGAGGCGATGTGGCTCACGACATCGCCTTTTGTCGCCTGACGGTCGAGGGTGATGACCGGGATTTTCGCCTGGTTCGCCATCTTCACGGCATTGCCGACGGCATCAGAGTCGGTTGGGTTGATCAGCAACAGCTTCGCGCCGCGCACCGTTAAATCCTGAACGTTAGCCAGCTCTTTCGCCGGGTTGTTCTGGGAATCGAGCACCACCAGGTTGTAGCCCAGTTTGTCAGCTTCTTTTTGCGCGCCGTCTTTCAGCGACACGAAGAAGGGATTGTTGAGGGTAGAGATAACCAGAGCGATGGTGTCTTTGGCCATCGCGTTCGCGCTAACGGTCGCACTTAGCGCAACAGCAGAGACCAGGGTCGCCAGTTTTTTCATATTCATAGTTAAGATGTCCTGTAGAGTTCTCAGTTACTGCTTTTTGTTATCTACCAGTACCGCCAGCAAAATCACCACCGCTTTAACGATCATCTGGTAATAGGAAGAAACGCCTAAAAGGTTCAAACCATTATTCAGGAAGCCAAGGATCAGCGCGCCAATCAGCGTGCCGACAATGCGTCCTTTGCCGCCCGCCAGGCTGGTGCCGCCGAGCACAACTGCCGCAATGGCGTCCAGCTCATAGCCTGTCCCGGCTGTCGGCTGCGCGGAGGAGAGGCGCGCCACTTCGATAATCCCGGCCAGCGACGCCAGCATCCCGCACAACGCGTAGACGATAATTTTGACTTTATTGACGCTAATCCCGGACAGGCGCGTCGCCGCCTCATTACCGCCAAGGGCGTAGATATAACGACCCAGGCGAGTATGGTGCAGCATGTACCAGGCCGCCAGGAAGACAATCGCCATGATCCATACCGGCGTCGGGATCCCCAGCGGACGCCCGATACCAAACCAGCCGAACAGATCGGCATTATCGCTAAAGCCGGTATTGATCGGGCTGCCGTTGGTGTACACCATGGTCACGCCGCGCAGCAGCAGCATCATCACCAGGGTGGCGATGAAAGCCTGCACGCGGCCTTTCGCCACAATCACCCCGGTGACTGCGCCGATCGCCGCACCTAATGCGAGGGCAGCAGCGACCGCCACCAGCGCATTCACTTCAATGCCAACGATCGACGCCGCCACCGCGCCGGTGAGCGCCAGCAGGGAACCGACGGACAGGTCGATCCCCGAGGTCAGTATGACCAGCGTCATCCCTACCGCCATAATGGCGTTAACGGAGGTCTGCTGCAGAATATTGAACAGGTTATTGACGGTAAAAAAGTTGGGGCTCATGGTCGATACCACCGCGATCAGCACCAGCAGGGCAATCAGCGATTTTTGCTCCATCAGCCACGCTTTCGTGAAATAACGGCGACCAGAAACAGCCTGGGTTGTCATCTTTCTTACTCCTGATTCACACGGTTAAGCTTGCCCACAGCGGCAGCCATCAATACTTCCTGGGTGGCCTGCTCGCGTGTGAATTCACCGCCGAGATGCCCTTCATGCATCACTATGATGCGATCGCTCATGCCCAACACTTCCGGCATCTCGGAGGAGACCAGAATGATGCTCAGGCCATCGGCTTTGAACTGATTGATGAGCTGGTAGATCTCTTTCTTCGCCCCAACGTCGACGCCACGGGTCGGCTCATCGAGGATCAGGACCTTCGGCCGGGTCATCAGCCCGCGGGCGATGGCGACCTTTTGTTGGTTGCCGCCGGAGAGCAGGCCGATCGCCTGCTCCATGGACGGCGTTTTCACGTTAAACAGCCGGATGAAATCACTGACCGCCTGCTGTTCATCTTTATGCTTGAGACTCCCTCCCGTCCGGCTGAAGTAGCGCAGGGCGGTCAGGGACATGTTTTCTTTTACCGACATCCCGAGCACTAAGCCGTCACGCTTACGGTCTTCGGAGATATAGACAATGCCGTTCGCCAGACCATCCTGCGGCGAACGGGTCACCACTTCGTGACCGTCGAGCGTCACGGAGCCGCTGCTGCGCGGCAGCGCGCCATACAACACTTTCATCAGCTCGGTCCGCCCGGCGCCCATCAGCCCGGCGACGCCGAGGATTTCCCCCTGGCGCAGGGTAAAGGTCACGTTTTCCACGCCCGGGCCGCAGAGATTATCGACTTTCAGGCGCACCGCGCCCGGCGCCTTAGCCAGATGCGGATACTGATCTTCCAGCTTCCGGCCAACCATCATTTCAATCAGACGGTCTTCATCCAGCGAGGAGACCTCGCGTTCGGCGATAAACTGCCCGTCGCGGAACACGGTCACGTCGTCGCAAATCTCGAAGATCTCTTTCATGCGGTGGGAGATGTAGACGATGCCGCGCCCCTGCGATTTCAGTTCGCGGATCACACGGAACAGCGATTCGGTTTCGGTATCGGTCAGCGCGTCGGTCGGTTCATCCATAATAATGACCTTCGACTCGAAGCTCAGCACTTTGGCGATCTCCACCATTTGCTGGTCGCCAATCGACAGATCGCCCACCAGCTTCTGGCTGGTAAAACGGAGATTCAGCTTCGCCAGCAGCTTGTCGGCTTCGGCATACATCCGCTTCCAGTCGATTTTGCCAAAGCGGTTAACGAATTCGCGGCCGAGGAAGATGTTCTCGGCGATCGTCAACTGCGGGATCAGGTTCAGCTCCTGATGGATAATGCCGATCCCGGCTTCCTGGGAAGATTTTGGGCCGCTAAAGGTGGTCTCTTTGCCCAACCACAATAAAGCGCCAGCATCACGGGTATAGATCCCGGTCAGCACTTTCATCATGGTGGATTTACCGGCGCCGTTCTCACCCACCAGCGCCATCACCCGGCCAGGATAGACATTCAGCGAGGCGCCGGAGAGCGCCTTGACGCCAGGGAACGCTTTATCGATCCCTTTCAGTTGCAATAAGGCTTCCATGACGGCGATCTCAGAAGGTGACGCCGGCACAGAGAATGATATTCGCAAACGGGGAACACTCCCCGCTGCGAATTACCGCCTGACTGTCTGCGGTTTGTTTTTTGAACTGCTCATGACTGGTGTAACGAATTTCAATGGTGTTTCCCTGGTGCTGCTGCAGCTGCTCAAGATGGTTGAGCAACGTCGCGTGGAGCTGCGGATTATGCGTCTTAATTTCCTCCGCGATGACAGCCGCTTCAACCTGCATTTCCGTCGTCACCACTTCCAGAACCTGCATAAATGAAGGTACGCCCTGGGTCAACGCCATATCGATGCGCGCGCTGCTGCGGGGAACCGGTAATCCGGCATCGCAGACCACCAGCGTATCGGTGTGGCCCAGGCAGGAGATAACCGCGGAAATATCAGCGTTAAGTACGGTGCCTTTTTTCATTTTTTCTCTTTTGCTCCACTAGCGAAACGTTTCGCTAAAATAATTATTATCAATGCGTGAGCAGAAAACCATCACCAGAAGAGAGAAATGTGATCGCTATCGAAACGTTTCGCGAGACAGCGACAGGAGATGACAGCCGGAGTGAGAAACAAAAAGCCCTTCGCAACGGAAGGGCTTTTTTGACATCAGATTTCGACCTGAGTACCGAGCTCGATAACCCGGTTTGGCGGGATTTCAAACTGATCCGGCGCGCGCAGGGCGTTACGCTGCAGCAGCAGATAAAGCTTGCCGCGCAGGCGCAGATACCACGGTCGTTTGCCGATAATCAGCGACTCATGGGACATAAAGAACGAGGTCTCCATCATCCGGCAGCTGAGTCCTTCCAGGCCACAGCGATGGAACACCTCTTCGACATTTGGCGTTTCCCGCCAGCCGTAGCTGGCCACCACCCGCCAGAACGAGGGCGACAGCTGCTCAATCTGCACCCGGCGAACGTTATGCACGTAAGGCGCGTCTTCGGTGCGCAGGGTCAGGAGGATCACTCGCTCATGCAGCACCTTGTTGTGCTTCAGGTTATGCAGCAGGGCAAACGGGATCACGTTCAGGGCGCGGGACATATACACCGCAGTACCCGGCACGCGCACCGGCGGCGATTTCTCCAGCGAAGAGATCATCGCTTCCAGCGAGTTGCCGTGCTCGTGCATTCGACGCAGCAGGCGGAAACGCTCGCTCTTCCAGGTGGTCATCACCGTAAACATCACCAGACCCAGGGACAACGGCAGCCAGCCGCCGGAGACAATCTTATCGAGGTTCGCTGAGAACAGCGGAACATCAATGCACAGGAAGGCCACCAGCATCAGCCCAACGAACAGTTTATTCCAGTGCCAGTTTTTGCGCGCCACCGTTGCCGACAGGATAGAGGTCAGCACCATGGTCCCCGTGACCGCGATACCGTACGCCGCCGCCAGGTTAGACGAGTGCTCGAAGCTGACGATGACGATCACTACCGAGACATACAGCAGCCAGTTAATGAACGGGATATAGATCTGGCCGGACTCCATTTCCGAGGTGTGGATGATGCGCATCGGCGACAGATAGCCCAGACGCACCGCCTGACGGGTTAAGGAGAAGACCCCGGAGATCACCGCCTGCGAGGCGATAACCGTCGCCAGTGTGGCGATAATCAGCATCGGGATCAGCGCCCACTCCGGCGCCAGCAGGAAGAACGGGTTTTTAATCGCTTCCGGATGCTTAAGCAGCAATGCCCCCTGGCCAAAATAGTTAAGCACCAGCGAAGGCAGCACGACGGAGAACCAGGCGACACGGATCGGCAGTTTGCCAAAGTGCCCCATATCGGCGTACAGCGCTTCCACCCCGGTAATCGACAGCACCACCGCGCCAAGCGCAATAAAGGAAACCGTTTTGTACTGCAGGAAGAAATGCACCGCCCAGTAGGGGTTTAGCGCCTGCAGAACTTCCGGGTTAGCGTAAATGCTTCGCGCGCCAAGCACCGCCAGCAGCAAGAACCAGATCAGCATAATCGGCGCAAACAGCTTGCCGACCATCCCGGTCCCGTGCTTCTGGATCATAAACAGCAGGGTAAGCACGATAATGGAGATCGGCACAATCCAGCTATCGAGCTGCGGAGCGATAATTTCTAACCCCTCTATCGCCGACATCACCGAAATCGCCGGGGTAATCACCACTTCGCCATAGAAGAAACTGCCGCCGATCAGGCCGAGGATCACCAGCACAGAGGTCATCCGCGCCGAGGTATTGCGTCCGGCCAGCGACATCAGCGTTAAGATCCCGCCTTCCCCGGCGTTATCCGCCCGCATCACGAAGGTGATGTATTTAATCGATACGGTAAAGATTAACAGCCAGAAAATCAGCGACAAAAAGCCAAAAACGGCATCGCGCTCAACGCCAAAGCCAAACTGACCTGACAGGCATTCACGCAGGGTATACAGTGGACTGGTACCGATATCACCGTACACCACGCCGATGGCCGCCAGCGTTAACGCCGGCAACGATTGTTTATTATCAGTGCTCATAGACTAGTCTTTTCGTTTATAAAACAAATGTGTGCCTAGTCCCTTGGCCCACAAAAAGCGCACAGTATGCACGATTATTTGTGAAATCGTACCCCTAACAGACACCATATTAACCTGGCTCAAAAAAAATAAATCGATTCTTCAGGCTATTACCGCCCCTGCTCTAACATCTATACTCGTCCCAATAACGATACATGACAAAGCACGCAACTCAATTATGGCTCAAACACATTTACTGGCTGAAAGAATTTCCCGACTCAGCGCGGCACTCGAAAAAGGACTCTTTGAACGCAGCCACGCGATACGCCTGTGCCTGCTGGCGGCGCTCAGCGGCGAAAGCGTATTTTTGCTCGGTCCGCCGGGGATCGCCAAAAGCCTGATTGCCCGCCGCCTCAAGTTCGCCTTCCAGCAGGCGCGCGCTTTTGAATACCTGATGACCCGCTTTTCCACCCCGGAAGAGGTTTTTGGCCCGCTGTCCATTCAGGCGCTGAAAGATGAAGGCCGCTACGAGCGTTTAACCGCTGGCTACCTGCCGGAAGCAGAAATCGTGTTCCTCGATGAAATATGGAAAGCGGGTCCGGCTATCCTCAACACCCTGCTGACGGCGATTAACGAACGTCACTTCCGCAACGGCGCTCACGAAGAGAAAATCCCGATGCGCCTGCTGGTGGCCGCCTCGAACGAACTGCCCGAAGCCGACAGCAGCCTGGAAGCGCTGTATGACCGCATGCTGATCCGTCTGTGGCTCGATAAAGTACAGGATAAAGGTAATTTCCGTTCGATGCTGGTCAGCCAGCAGGATGAAAACAGCAATCCGGTGCCCAGCGCGCTGCAGGTTAGCGATGAAGAGTTTACGCAATGGCAGCAGCAGATCGGCAATATCAAACTGCCGGACGCGGTGTTTGAGCTGATATTCCAGCTGCGCCAGCAGCTGGATGCCCTGCCAAACGCGCCATACGTTTCGGATCGCCGCTGGAAAAAGGCTATTCGCCTGCTGCAGGCCAGCGCCTTCTTCAGCGGCCGCGACAGCATCGCGCCGATAGATCTTATCCTGCTGAAAGATTGTCTGTGGCACAACGTCGAGAGCATGAACCTGATGTCGCAGCAGTTGGAAACGCTGATGACCTGCCACGCCTGGCAGCAGCAGGCGATGCTGACGCGGCTCGGGGCGATTGTGCAGCGACGCATTCAGATCCAACAGCAGCAAAGTGACAAAACGGCGCTAAAGGTCACCCGCCTTGGCGGCATGTTTAGCCGCAAGCCGCACTATGAGCTGCCGGCGGAGATCCAGGGGACCACCCTGACCCTGCTGCTGCAGCAGCCGCTCAAACTCCACGATATGGAAGTGATCCACATTACTTTTGAGCGCGAGGCGTTAGCCAGCTGGCTGGAAAAGGGCGGCGAGATCCGCGGCAAGCTCAACGGGATCGGCTTTGCCCAAATGCTCAATATGGATGTCGACACCAGCCAGCATCTGGTTGTTCGCGACGTCAGCCTGCAGGGCTCACGCCTCTCGCTGCCCGGCAGCGCGTCGCAGGAAAACATGCCGGCGGAAATTCGCCAGCAGCTGGAGGCGCTGGACGATGAGTGGCACCAGCAACATAACCGCTTCAGCGAGCAGCAGAAGTGCCTGTTTATCCCGGTCGAGTGGCTGGGAAGAATCGAAGCCAGCCTGCAGGACGTCGGCGCGCAGATTAAACAGGCGAAGCAGCCATGACGCTCGATATGCTGAATGTCATGCTGGCAGTCAGCGAAGAGGGAATGATCGAGGAGATGCTGCTGGCGCTGCTGGCCTCTCCGCAGCTGGCGGTTTTCTTTGAGAAATTTCCCCGCCTGAAAAACATCATCGCGGCGGATATTCCGCGCTGGCGGGAAGCCGTTCGCGCCCGCTTAAAAGAGGTTAACGTCCCGCCGGATCTGGACGCCGAGGTGCAAACCTATCAGCAGGCTCAGCTGCTCTCTACCTCGCAGTTTATCGTCCAGCTGCCGCAGATCCTCAGCAAGCTACACCAGCTCCAGTCCCCTTTTGCCGCCCAGGCGCAGAAGCTGGTGGACGACAATGCGACCTTTACCCCGGCGCTGCATACGCTGTTTTTACAGCGCTGGCGCCTGAGCCTGGTGGTGCAAGCCACCAGCCTTAACCAGCAGCTGCTGGATGAGGAGCGCGATCAGTTGCTCAGTGAGGTCCAGGAACGAATGACGCTCAGCGGTCAGCTCGATCCGGTGCTGGCGGAGAATGACACCGCCGCCGGACGCCTGTGGGATATGAGCGCCGGCGAACTCAAACGTGGCGACTATCAGCTGATCGTGCGCTATGGCGATTTTCTTAACCAGCAGCCGGAGCTGCTGCAGCTGGCGGAACAGCTGGGGCGCTCACGGGAAGCGAAATCCGTGCCGAAGAAAGACGCGCCGATGGAGACCTTCCGTAGCCTGGTGCGCGAGCCTGCGACGGTGCCGGAACAGGTCGACGGCCTCCAGCAGAGCGATGACATTCTGCGCCTGCTGCCGCCGGAGCTGGCGACGCTCGGCATCACGGAGCTGGAGTTTGAATTTTATCGCAAGCTGGTGGAGAAACAGCTCCTGACTTACCGGCTGCACGGCGACGCCTGGCGCGAAAAAATCACCGAACGCCCGGTGACGCGGCAGGATTTTGATGAACAGCCGCGCGGGCCCTTTATTGTCTGCGTCGATACGTCAGGATCGATGGGCGGTTTTAACGAGCAGTGCGCCAAAGCCTTTTGTCTGGCCCTGATGCGCGTCGCGCTGGCGGATAACCGCCGCTGCTTTATTATGCTGTTCTCCAGCGAAGTGGTGCACTACGAACTAACCTGCGAGGGCGGCCTGGAGCAGGCGATCCGCTTTCTGAGCCAGCGCTTTCGCGGCGGCACCGATCTGGCCAGCTGTTTTCGCGCCATTATTGAACGTCTGCAAAACCCGCAGTGGGTGGATGCGGATGCCGTGGTGATCTCCGACTTTATTGCCCAGCGGTTGCCGGATGAGGTGATTGCTCAGGTGGGGGAGTTACAGCGAAAGCATCAGCACCGTTTTCACGCGGTGGCGATGTCGGTACACGGCAAACCCGGCATCATGCGCATCTTCGATCATATCTGGCGCTTTGATACCGGGTTGCGTAGCCGCCTGCTGCGACGCTGGCGGCGCTAATCGTTACAGCAGCGCGGAAACGCTTTCGCGAACCTGTGCCGGCCATACGCCGCACTGCACCTGGCCGATATGGTCGAGCTGCAGCAACAGCATCGTCAGCCGAGACTGGCCAATGCCGCCGCCGATAGTCTGCGGCATCTCGCCGCGCAGCAGCGCCTGGTGCCACTCCAGTTTCAGGCGATCTTCATCGCCGGTCAGCGCCAGCTGGCGTTTCAGCGCCGCGGCGTCAACGCGGATCCCCATTGAGGAGATCTCGAACGCATCTTCCAGCACGGGGTTCCACACCAGGATATCGCCGTTCAGTCCGGCAAAGCCTTCAGAAACCTCAGTGCTCCAGTCATCATAGTCCGGCGCACGAACATCATGGCGCTTGCCATCAGAGAGTTTGCCGCCGATGCCGATTAAGAAGACGGCGCCCAGCTCTTTAGCAATCGCTCGCTCGCGGCCCTTGGCATCAAGATCCGGATAGCGACTCAGCAGCGCCTGGCTGTGAATAAAGTGGATCTGTTCCGGCAGGAACGGCATCAGGCCAAATTCCTGGCTGACCGCCAGCTCGGTGGCTTTGATCCCGGCGTAAATCGCTTCGACGGTCGCCTTCAGCGTGCCGACGTGGCGCTCTTCATCCCCCATCACCCGCTCCCAGTCCCACTGGTCGACATAGACGGAATGGATCGGCGTCAGACGGTCTTCATCGGGGCGAAGGGCCTTCATGTGCGTGTACAGCCCTTCGCCCGCGCTGAAGTCGTGTTGTCCCAGGGTTTGACGCTTCCACTTCGCCAGCGAATGCACCACTTCGAACTGGGCGTCGGGCAGTGTTTTCACTTTCACCTGAACCGCTTTCTCACAGCCGGACAAGTTATCCTGCGTCCCATCGCCCACGCGGCTTAAGATTGGCGCCTGGACTTCAATCAGGCCAAGCTTCTCTTCCAGCTGACGGGAAAAGTGGGATTTAACGAAACTGATCTGGCGTTGTTTTGCGATATATGCGGTTTTCATTTTTATGACTCCTGCGTCCTGTTGCCATTGATTAAGCAACAAAAAAGGCCACAAATACAATAATCAATCAATAAAAAGGCTCATCAACTTTTAATTCATCAAAATATGGCGCTAAAATAGTAAGAACCCTCAAACTTCATAAGAAAAAGATATGGAAAATTATCAGATCGACAATCTGGACCGCGGCATTCTCGATGCGCTAATGGCCAACGCCCGTACCGCCTATGCCGAACTGGCCAAACAGTTCAGCGTCAGCCCCGGCACTATTCATGTACGCGTCGAAAAGATGAAACAGGCGGGCATCATTACCGGCGCGCGAATTGACGTCAGCCCCAAACAGCTGGGCTATGACGTCGGCTGCTTCATCGGCATTATTCTCAAGAGCGCCAAAGACTATCCCTCCGCCCTCGCCCGCCTGGAAAGCCTGGAGGAGGTCACCGAGGCTTATTACACCACCGGCCACTACAGCATCTTTATTAAGGTGATGTGTAAATCCATCGATGCCCTGCAGCAGGTACTTATCAACAAGATCCAAACAATTGATGAAATTCAGTCCACCGAGACCCTGATCGTGCTGCAGAACCCGATCATGCGCACCATTAAGCCCTGATCGTTTTTTTTAATCCCACATTTTTCCACAGGTAGATCCCAGCTCGCTCACAGCGTACAATACGCCACTCTGAACAGTTGAGCGGGCGATCGGCGATCTATGGCAGACATTACACTTATCAGCGGCAGCACCCTGGGCAGTGCGGAATACGTAGCGGAACATCTGGCGGAAAAGCTGGAAGAAGCAGGCTACAGCACTGAAATCCAGCACGGCCCGCTGGTGGACGATCTGCAGGCGCAGGGGATCTGGTTAGTTATCTCTTCCACCCATGGCGCCGGCGACATTCCCGACAACCTGGTTCCCTTCTATGACGCGCTGCTGGCGCAGCAGGCCGATCTTTCCGCCGTGCGCTTTGGCGCCATCGGGATCGGCAGCCGCGAATACGACACTTTTTGCGGCGCGATCGATAAATTAGAAGCGGCGCTGAAGGCCTGCGGGGCAAAACAGATCGGCGAGACCCTGAAGATCAACGTGCTGGAACATGAAATTCCCGAGGATCCGGCGGAAATTTGGCTGGGATCCTGGAAAAATTTGCTCTGAGATTTGTAAAGATCGTCCGTTCTTCTGTGGATAACTATGCTTAAAAGCTTGGATCAACCGGTAGTTATCCAAAGAATAACCGCAGTACGCTTTTTGAGCTGTGCATAACCCTTCATTCTGATCCCAGCTTATACGGACCAGGATCACCGATCATTCACAGATAGTGATCCTTCTTAAGCTTTTGATCTTACTTCGCGGATCCGACTTATCCACAAAGAGAGTCGATCCTAATAAGAGATCACAATAGAACAGATCTCTATATAAAGATCTTCTTTTTAATACTCAGGATCCCGGAGTCTTTCTCAAAAGACCAAAGCCGAGTAGAATCCACGGCCCGGGCTTCAATCCATTTTCAAACCGCGTTATGCGAGGCAGACCACCATGTTTTATCAGGATCCTTTTGACGTCATTATCATTGGCGGGGGTCACGCAGGCACTGAGGCCGCAATGGCCGCAGCGCGTATGGGTCAACAGACCCTGCTTTTGACACACAATATCGACACGCTGGGGCAGATGAGCTGCAACCCGGCGATTGGCGGCATTGGGAAAGGACACCTGGTAAAAGAAGTGGACGCGCTCGGCGGCCTGATGGCCAAAGCGATCGATCAGGCAGGCATCCAGTTTAGGATACTAAACGCCAGCAAAGGCCCCGCGGTGCGCGCCACTCGCGCCCAGGCTGACCGCGTGCTGTACCGTCAGGCGGTACGCACTGCGCTGGAGAACCAGCCGAATTTGATGATCTTCCAACAGGCAGTGGAAGATCTGATTGTCGAAAACGATCGCGTCGTAGGCGCAGTCACCCAGATGGGCCTCAAATTCCGTGCCAAAGCGGTGGTGCTGACCGTCGGAACCTTCCTTGACGGCAAAATCCATATTGGTCTGGATAACTACAGCGGCGGACGCGCCGGCGATCCGCCGTCGATCCCGCTGTCTCGTCGTCTGCGTGAACTGCCGCTGCGCGTAAGCCGACTGAAAACCGGGACCCCGCCGCGCATTGACGCGCGCACCATCGATTTCAGCGTGTTGGCTCAACAGCATGGCGATAACCCGATGCCGGTCTTCTCGTTTATGGGATCTGCCGATCAGCATCCGCGTCAGGTGCCGTGCTACATCACCCACACTAACGAGAAAACCCATGACGTGATCCGCAATAACCTCGATCGCAGCCCCATGTACGCCGGGGTGATCGAAGGGATCGGTCCACGCTACTGCCCGTCGATCGAAGACAAAGTCATGCGCTTTGCCGATCGCAACCAGCATCAGATCTTCCTCGAACCGGAAGGCCTGACCTCAAACGAAATTTATCCGAACGGCATCTCCACCAGCCTGCCGTTCGATGTGCAAATGCAAATCGTCCGCTCCATGCAGGGGATGGAAAATGCGCGGATCGTCCGTCCTGGCTACGCTATTGAGTACGACTTCTTCGACCCGCGCGATCTGAAACCGACGCTCGAGAGCAAATTCATTCAGGGTCTGTTCTTCGCCGGTCAGATCAACGGCACCACCGGTTATGAAGAAGCGGCGGCTCAGGGTCTGCTGGCCGGTCTTAACGCTGCTCGCTTCTCGGCGGAAAAAGAGGGCTGGGCGCCGCGTCGCGATCAGGCCTACCTCGGCGTGCTGGTGGATGACCTGTGTACTCTGGGTACCAAAGAACCGTACCGCATGTTTACCTCTCGTGCTGAATATCGTCTGATGCTGCGCGAAGACAACGCCGACCTGCGTCTGACTGAGCAGGGGCGTGAGCTGGGTCTGGTGGATGATGAACGCTGGGCGCGTTACAACGAGAAGCTGGAAAGCATTGAGCGCGAACGCCAGCGCCTGAAATCGACCTGGGTGAACCCGCAGGCTGAGAGCGCTACCGAAGTGAACGCTCACCTGACCGCGCCGCTGTCGCGCGAAGCCAGCGGTGAAGATCTGCTGCGTCGCCCGGAAATGACCTACGAGCAGCTGGTTCAGCTCTCGCCGTTCGCGCCGGGGCTGGAAGATCTGCAGGCGGCTGAGCAGGTTGAGATCCAGGTGAAGTATGAAGGCTATATCGCGCGCCAGCAGGATGAGATCGAGAAACAGCAGCGCAACGAGAATACCTTGTTACCGGCGACGCTCGACTACCGTCAGGTCACCGGACTGTCTAATGAAGTGATCGCTAAACTAAACGACCATAAACCGTCGTCGATAGGGCAGGCGTCACGTATTTCCGGGATCACCCCGGCGGCGATCTCTATTTTGCTGGTTTGGTTGAAAAAGCAGGGGATGCTGCGTCGCAGCGCCTGATTGCGGCAGCCTGCCGCGCTGATTTCCCACTTGCATAATCAGCGTTCGCCTTTATCATTCCTGGCCCGGTAAGCGTTAGCGCCTCCGGGCTCATTATTTTTTGAAGGTACTTACCGTGCTCAACAAACTTTCTCGTCTGCTGGATGAAGCGGGTATTTCGCTCACCGATCACCAGAAAAATCAGCTGGTGGCTTACGTCGGGCTGCTCGATAAGTGGAACAAAGCCTATAACCTGACCTCCGTTCGCGATCCAAATGAGATGCTGGTGCGTCATATCCTCGACAGCATCATCGTCGCGCCTTATCTGCAGGGCTCGCGCTTTATCGATGTCGGTACGGGACCGGGGCTGCCGGGGATCCCGTTGGCTATCGTGCGCCCGGAGTCGCATTTCACCCTGCTGGACAGCCTTGGCAAACGCGTGCGCTTCCTGCGTCAGGTGCAGCATGAACTGAAGCTGGATAACATCACCCCGGTGCAGAGCCGCGTGGAAGCTTTCCCGGCCGAGCCGCCGTTTGATGGCGTGATAAGCCGCGCCTTCGCGTCGCTTAATGATATGGTGAGCTGGTGCTATCATTTGCCGGCCGCGAACGGTCACTTCTATGCGCTCAAAGGGTTAGCGCAAAAAGACGAAATGGAAAACCTGCCGGAAGGGTATGCCATAGCCGAGGTCATTGAGCTGCATGTTCCTCAGCTGGAAGGGGAGCGGCACCTGGTGGTGATTACGCCAAAAGCGAGTTAATTTTTATCAAAAAATGTGGAAAAAATGTGGCCCATGAATGTTACAAAAATAAAGGTCACCTCCTGATATTATCGGGCTGCATTTAACCATGTTTTTACTATGGTTTTTCTTGCGGTTAACTTAACGTAAGTGATTCACTGACAAAATAGTCAACTTCGAAAATATCAGGGTGCTAAAAATCGACAATGATGATCAGCATCGCGATGTTAAATTTTTATTATAAATGTCAATAAAAGGTTTTTATTGTATGTGGGGTTGTTTTAGATAATGTCCTCACTTTTTATCTTGAATATCAAAAACATGAAAAATAGTGTTTTATGTCCTTGATTCATTAAAGGGCGCTTGAAATGTTTATTATGTGATCTAATGCACGCTTTAATTGCCGTGTTTCCACGTTATTTGCAGTTTTGTATGACCGCTCACAGAACGCTGAAATGCGCGGAAAGTTGTCCGTTGGAAAATAATTAAACATTTATTCACTATTTTGCTACTTATTGTTTGAAATCACGGGGCGTCACCGTATAATTTGTCCGCTTTTTGATGCTTGACTCTTCGTCTTAAAGGACGTTTTATACGACACGCGACATACCTCAAAGGGAGCAGGAGTAAAAACGTGATGTCAGTGTCGCTCTTGAGTCGAAACGTTGCTCGCAAGCTTCTGTTTATTCAGTTACTGGCAGTAATGGCAAGTGGACTGCTGTTTAGCCTCAAAGACCCCTTCTGGGGCATTTCCGCGGTATGCGGCGGTTTGGCAGTGGTTTTGCCAAACCTGATGTTTATGATTTTTGCCTGGCGTCATCAGGCGCATACACCAGCAAAAGGCCGTGTGGCCTGGACCTTCGCCTTCGGTGAAGCCTTCAAGGTGTTGCTGACCTTCGCCCTCCTGGCGGTGGCGCTGGCCGTTTTAAAAGTGGTATTTTTGCCACTGATCGTGACGTGGGTTTTGGTGCTGGTGGTACAAGTTCTGGCGCCAGCTGTAATCAACAACAAAGGGTAAAAGGCATCATGGCTTCAGAAAATATGACGCCGCAGGAATACATAGGTCACCATCTGAACAACCTTCAGATTGATCTGCGTACTTTCTCGCTGGTGGATCCGCACAACCCCCCGGCCACCTTCTGGACGCTCAACATTGACTCCATGTTCTTCTCGGTGGTTCTCGGTCTGCTGTTCCTGGCCATGTTCCGTAGCGTTGCTAAGAAAGCGACCAGCGGCGTACCAGGGAAATTCCAGACCTTCATCGAAATGATCATCGGCTTCGTCCATGGCAGCGTCAAAGACATGTACCATGGCAAGAGCAAGGTTATCGCGCCGCTGGCGCTGACCGTGTTCGTCTGGGTCTTCCTGATGAACCTGATGGACCTGCTGCCAATCGACCTGCTTCCTTATATCGGCGAACACATTTTCGGCCTGCCTGCACTGCGCGTGGTTCCGTCTGCTGACGTGAACATCACCCTGTCGATGGCGCTTGGCGTGTTCATCCTGATTATTTTCTACAGCATCAAAATGAAAGGCGTGGGTGGGTTCGTTAAAGAACTGACCATGCAGCCGTTCAATCACTGGGCGTTCATTCCTGTCAACTTAATCCTTGAAGGGGTAAGCCTGCTGTCCAAACCGGTCTCTCTCGGTCTGCGACTGTTCGGCAACATGTATGCCGGTGAGCTGATTTTCATTCTGATTGCTGGTCTGCTGCCGTGGTGGTCACAGTGGGTTCTGAATGTGCCTTGGGCCATTTTCCACATCCTGATTATTACGCTGCAAGCCTTCATCTTCATGGTTCTGACGATTGTCTATCTGTCGATGGCGTCTGAAGAGCATTGATTTTTACCAACACTACTACGTTTTAACTGAAACAAACTGGAGACTGTCATGGAAAACCTGAATATGGATCTGCTGTACATGGCTGCCGCTGTGATGATGGGTCTGGCGGCAATCGGTGCTGCGATCGGTATCGGCATCCTCGGAGGTAAATTCCTGGAAGGCGCAGCGCGTCAGCCGGATCTGATCCCTCTGCTGCGTACTCAGTTCTTTATCGTTATGGGTCTGGTGGATGCTATCCCGATGATCGCTGTAGGTCTGGGTCTGTACGTGATGTTCGCCGTCGCGTAGTAAGTTGTTAGAAACCTAAGCCACAGAGTTAATTAAAGAGGTATTGTGCTGTGAACATGAACGCAACAATCCTCGGCCAGGCCATCGCGTTTGTTATCTTCGTATGGTTCTGCATGAAGTACGTATGGCCGCCTTTAATGGCTGCCATCGAAAAACGCCAGAAAGAGATTTCTGACGGTTTAGCTTCTGCAGAACGCGCTAAGAAAGATTTGGACCTTGCACAGGCCAACGCGACCGACCAGCTGAAAAAAGCGAAAGCGGAAGCCCAGGTAATCATTGAGCAGGCGAACAAGCGCCGCTCTCAGATTCTGGACGAAGCTAAAGCTGAAGCAGAACAGGAACGCACCAAAATCGTTGCACAAGCGCAGGCTGAAATTGATGCTGAGCGTAAACGTGCACGCGAGGAGCTGCGTAAGCAGGTCGCTATCCTGGCTGTTGCTGGCGCCGAGAAGATCATCGAACGTTCCGTGGATGAAGCTGCTAACAGCGACATCGTGGATAAACTTGTCGCTGAACTGTAAGGAGGGAGGGGCTGATGTCTGAATTTGTAACGGTAGCTCGCCCCTACGCCAAAGCAGCTTTTGACTTTGCCGTCGAACACAACAGTGTTGAACGCTGGCAGGATATGCTGGCGTTTGCCGCCGAAGTGACCAAAAACGACCAAATGGCAGAGCTTCTCTCCGGTGCTTTGGCGCCGGAAACGCTCTCAGAAGCGTTTATCGCTATCTGCGGCGAGCAACTTGACGAAAACGGCCAGAACCTGATTAAGGTGATGGCGGAAAATAATCGTCTGAAGGTGCTCCCGGACGTTCTTGAGCAATTCATTCACCTGCGCGCGGCCAGTGAGGCCATCGCAGAGGTAGAAGTCATATCTGCCAACCAACTGAGTGATGAACAGCTTGCCAGGATCGTCAGCGCGATGGAAAAACGTCTGTCACGCAAAGTTAAGCTGAATTGCAAAATCGATAAGTCTGTTATGGCAGGTATTATCATCCGTGCGGGTGATATGGTCATTGATGGCAGCGTACGCGGCCGTCTTGATCGCCTTGCAGACGTCTTGCAGTCTTAAGGGGACTGGAGCATGCAACTGAATTCCACCGAAATCAGCGAACTGATCAAGCAGCGCATTGCTCAGTTCAATGTTGTGAGCGAAGCTCATAACGAAGGTACTATTGTTTCTGTAAGTGACGGTGTTATCCGCATCCACGGCCTTGCCGAATGTATGCAGGGTGAGATGATCTCCCTGCCGGGTAACCGTTACGCTATCGCACTGAACCTGGAGCGCGACTCCGTTGGTGCGGTGGTGATGGGTCCGTACGCTGACCTCGCCGAAGGCATGAAGGTGAAATGTACTGGCCGTATCCTGGAAGTTCCGGTTGGCCGTGGCCTGCTGGGCCGCGTGGTTAACACCCTGGGCGCGCCAATTGATGGTAAAGGTCCGCTGGAAAACGACGGTTTCTCCGCCGTTGAAGCGATCGCGCCGGGCGTAATCGAACGTCAGTCCGTCGATCAGCCGGTACAGACCGGTTATAAATCCGTTGACGCCATGATCCCAATCGGTCGTGGTCAGCGTGAACTGATCATCGGCGACCGTCAGACCGGTAAAACTGCGCTGGCTATCGATGCCATCATCAACCAGCGTGATTCCGGCATCAAGTGCGTCTATGTTGCTATCGGCCAGAAAGCGTCCACCATCTCTAACGTGGTGCGTAAACTGGAAGAGCACGGCGCGCTGGCTAACACCATCGTGGTGGTAGCGACTGCATCCGAATCTGCTGCACTGCAATACCTGGCGCCATACGCGGGTTGCGCAATGGGCGAATACTTCCGCGACCGCGGTGAAGATGCGCTGATCGTTTACGATGACCTGTCTAAACAGGCTGTTGCTTATCGTCAGATCTCCCTGCTGCTCCGTCGTCCGCCAGGACGTGAAGCGTTCCCGGGCGACGTATTCTACCTCCACTCTCGTCTGCTGGAGCGTGCTGCGCGTGTTAACGCCGAATACGTTGAAGCCTTCACCAAAGGTGAAGTGAAAGGGAAAACCGGTTCTCTGACCGCGCTGCCGATTATCGAAACCCAGGCGGGTGACGTTTCCGCGTTCGTTCCGACCAACGTAATCTCCATTACCGATGGTCAGATCTTCCTGGAAACCAACCTGTTCAACGCCGGTATTCGTCCTGCGGTTAACCCGGGTATCTCGGTATCCCGTGTGGGTGGTGCAGCGCAGACCAAGATCATGAAGAAACTGTCCGGTGGTATCCGTACCGCGCTGGCGCAGTATCGTGAACTGGCGGCGTTCTCCCAGTTTGCATCCGACCTTGACGATGCAACCCGCAAACAGCTGGACCACGGTCAGAAAGTGACCGAACTGCTGAAACAGAAACAGTATGCGCCGATGTCCGTCGCGCAGCAGTCTCTGGTTCTGTTCGCAGCAGAACGTGGTTATCTGGCTGATGTAGAACTGGCGAAAATCGGTAGCTTCGAAGCCGCTCTGCTGGCTTACGTCGACCGTGATCACGCTCCGCTGATGCAAGAGATTAACCAGTCCGGTGGCTATAACGACGAAATCGAAGGCAAGCTGAAAGGCATCCTCGATTCCTTCAAAGCAACCCAGTCCTGGTAACGTCTGGCGGTCTGTCTTAGGGCAGGCCGCAAGGCATTGAGGAGAAGCTCATGGCCGGCGCAAAAGAGATACGTAGTAAGATCGCAAGCGTCCAGAACACGCAAAAGATCACTAAAGCGATGGAGATGGTCGCCGCTTCCAAAATGCGTAAATCGCAGGAGCGCATGGCGGCCAGCCGTCCTTACGCAGATACTATGCGCAAAGTGATTGGTCACCTTGCGAACGGTAATCTGGAATATAAGCACCCTTACCTGGAAGAACGCGACGTTAAGCGCGTGGGCTACCTGGTGGTGTCGACCGACCGTGGTTTGTGCGGCGGCTTGAACATTAACCTGTTCAAGAAACTGCTGGCGGAAATGAAAGCATGGTCCGATAAAGGCGTTCAGTGCGACCTCGCAATGATCGGCTCTAAGGGCGTCTCTTTCTTTAACTCCGTTGGCGGCAACGTCGTTGCACAGGTGACCGGTATGGGGGATAACCCATCCCTGTCCGAACTGATCGGCCCGGTAAAAGTGATGTTGCAGGCCTATGATGAAGGCCGTCTGGACAAGCTGTACGTTGTCAGCAACAAATTTATTAACACCATGTCTCAGGTTCCGACGATCACTCAGCTGCTGCCGTTACCGGCATCAGAAGACGCTGATCTGAAACGTAAATCCTGGGATTACCTGTATGAGCCCGATCCGAAAGCGCTGCTGGATACCCTCCTGCGCCGCTACGTCGAGTCTCAGGTTTATCAGGGCGTGGTTGAAAACCTGGCCAGCGAGCAGGCCGCCCGTATGGTGGCGATGAAAGCCGCGACCGATAATGGCGGCAGCCTGATTAAAGAGCTGCAGTTGGTATACAACAAAGCTCGTCAGGCCAGCATTACTCAGGAACTCACCGAGATCGTCTCGGGGGCCGCCGCGGTTTAACCAGGTTATTTCGTAGAGGATTTAAGATGGCTACTGGAAAGATTGTCCAGGTAATCGGCGCCGTGGTCGACGTCGAGTTCCCTCAGGATGCCGTACCACGCGTGTACGAAGCCCTTGAGGTACAGAATGGTAATGAAGTTCTGGTGCTGGAAGTTCAGCAGCAGCTGGGCGGCGGTATCGTGCGTACCATCGCCATGGGTTCTTCCGATGGTCTGCGCCGCGGTCTGGATGTAAAAGACCTCGAGCACCCGATCGAAGTCCCGGTTGGTAAAGCTACGCTGGGTCGTATCATGAACGTACTGGGTCAACCGGTCGACATGAAAGGCGACATCGGCGAAGAAGAGCGTTGGGCTATCCACCGCGCAGCACCGTCTTATGAAGAGCTGTCCAGCTCTCAGGAACTGCTGGAAACCGGCATCAAAGTTATCGACCTGATGTGTCCGTTCGCGAAGGGCGGTAAAGTCGGTCTGTTCGGTGGCGCGGGTGTAGGTAAAACCGTAAACATGATGGAGCTGATCCGTAACATCGCGATCGAGCACTCCGGTTACTCCGTGTTTGCGGGCGTAGGTGAACGTACTCGTGAGGGTAACGACTTCTACCACGAAATGACCGACTCCAACGTTATCGACAAAGTATCCCTGGTGTATGGCCAGATGAACGAGCCGCCGGGAAACCGTCTGCGCGTTGCGCTGACCGGCCTGACCATGGCTGAGAAGTTCCGTGACGAAGGTCGTGACGTTCTGCTGTTCGTCGATAACATCTATCGTTACACCCTGGCCGGTACTGAAGTATCCGCACTGCTGGGTCGTATGCCTTCAGCGGTAGGTTACCAGCCGACACTGGCGGAAGAGATGGGCGTTCTGCAGGAACGTATCACCTCCACCAAAACCGGCTCTATCACTTCCGTACAGGCGGTATACGTACCGGCGGATGACTTAACTGACCCATCCCCAGCCACTACCTTTGCTCACTTAGATGCAACCGTAGTACTGAGCCGTCAGATCGCATCCCTGGGTATCTACCCGGCCGTTGACCCGCTGGACTCCACCAGCCGTCAGCTGGATCCGCTGGTTGTTGGTCAGGAGCACTACGACACCGCTCGTGGCGTTCAGTCCATTCTGCAGCGTTATCAGGAACTGAAAGACATTATCGCCATCCTGGGTATGGATGAACTGTCTGAAGAAGATAAACTGGTGGTAGCTCGCGCACGTAAGATCCAGCGCTTCCTGTCCCAGCCGTTCTTCGTGGCAGAAGTATTTACCGGTTCTCCGGGCAAATACGTCTCCCTGAAAGACACCATCCGTGGCTTTAAAGGCATCATGGAAGGCGAATACGATCACCTGCCGGAGCAGGCGTTCTACATGGTCGGTTCTATCGACGAAGCCGTGGAAAAAGCCAAAAAACTTTAACGCCTTAATCGGAGGGTGATATGGCAATGACTTACCACCTGGACGTCGTCAGCGCAGAGAAACAAATGTTCTCTGGTCTGGTCGAGAAAATCCAGGTAACGGGTAGCGAAGGTGAACTGGGTATTTACCCGGGGCACGCGCCGCTGCTCACCGCCATTAAGCCTGGTATGATTCGCATCGTTAAGCAGCACGGTCACGAAGAATTTATCTACCTGTCAGGCGGCATTCTTGAAGTGCAGCCGGGTAGCACGACCGTCCTGGCGGATACCGCAATTCGTGGCCAGGATCTCGACGAAGCGCGAGCCCTGGAAGCGAAACGTAAGGCTGAAGAGCACATTAAGAGCTCTCATGGTGACGTGGATTACGCTCAGGCGTCCGCGGAACTGGCCAAAGCGATCGCTAAACTGCGCGTTATCGAGTTGACCAAAAAAGCGATGTAACACCGGCTTGAACGTAAAAAGCCAGTCTGGTTTCCAGGCTGGCTTTTTTTATGGCCAGCTGCTGACGAGCGGATGAAGTGAAAACAGAGTTCACCCTTAATTGTTATTGATTAGTTAAATGATGAAGCGTAGACTCTGTTTTATGTGATGTGTGTCACATAAAATAGCGTTATCAAATTGCACCTGCGTCAGGAATTCATCATGAAACTGTTCCATAAAATCATCGCTAAATTTAGCGTCCTGAGCTTCTAAGCTCCGCGCTATCTCCCCCGCTGACACGACGTATCGCCCATCAAAACGACAACACTGGCGATGTGAAACCGGGCAAAGAAGGTCACCTGACGGTGGCCTTTCGTTTTTAATCACTACATCAATCACTTTGCCGCCCTCCCCCCGCCAGCGACTGGCGACGATTATCCTGGTTCTTCCCGCTATGGGTGCTGAAAACCGCTTTCCGCAGCGGCTTTATTCAGGTGGCGAAAAAACAGCAAAAGCAGTGAGATAGTCAATGATTATCCTCCCTACCCTCCTTTTTCAGCATTAAACTGATTTGCAGTGGTTAAAAATAGCGTCATAAAATGGTGTATAGCGGTGAGCCTGGACGTTTTCTCCACGTCTCGTTTTATGATGAAAAATATGTAGAAATTTCAACGTGAAAGGCTTTTACTTTTCGTTCTAACTACCGTCAGGATGAGTATGTCAAATAGTGCGATGAGCGTGGTTATCCTTGCCGCAGGCAAAGGGACCCGCATGTATTCCGATCTTCCTAAGGTGCTGCATACCCTGGCCGGGAAGCCAATGGTGCAGCATGTCATTGATGCCGCTAACGATTTAGGCGCATGTGCGGTACACCTGGTGTACGGCCACGGCGGCGATCTGCTGCGTCAGACGCTGCATGAAGACAACCTGAACTGGGTGCTGCAGGCCGAGCAGCTAGGAACCGGGCACGCCATGCAGCAGGCGGCGCCGTTCTTCAATGATGATGAAGACATCCTGATGCTCTACGGCGACGTGCCGCTGATCTCCGTCGAGACGCTACAGCGCCTGCGCGCCGCGAAACCGCAGGGCGGGATTGGTCTGCTGACGGTGAAGCTGGATGATCCAACCGGCTATGGCCGCATTACCCGTGAGAATGGCCAGGTGACAGGCATCGTTGAGCACAAAGATGCCAGCGAGGCGCAGCGCCAGATTCAGGAAATTAACACCGGCATCCTGATCGCCGGCGGAGCAGATCTCAAGCGCTGGCTGGCGAAGCTCACCAATAACAACGCCCAGGGCGAATACTACATCACCGATATCATCGCCATGGCGCATCAGGAAGGTCACGAGATCGTTGCCGTGCATCCCCAGCGCCTGAGCGAAGTCGAAGGCGTCAACAATCGCCTGCAGCTTGCGCGCCTGGAGCGCGTCTACCAGGCTGAGCAAGCGGAAAAGCTGCTGCTGGCGGGGGTGATGTTGCGCGATCCGGCGCGTTTCGATCTGCGCGGTACGCTGCAGCACGGGCGCGATGTGGAGATCGATACTAACGTTATTCTGCAGGGCCGCGTCGTGCTGGGCGATCGCGTGAAAATCGGCGCCGGCTGTGTGATTAAAAACAGCACTATCGGCGATGATTGCGAAATCAGCCCCTACAGCGTGGTGGAAGATGCCCGGCTGCAGGCGGCCTGCACCATCGGCCCATTTGCCCGTCTGCGCCCGGGCGCCGAACTGCTGGAAGGCGCCCACGTTGGCAACTTCGTGGAAATGAAAAAGGCGCGTCTCGGCAAAGGCTCCAAGGCGGGTCATCTGACCTATCTGGGCGATGCGGAGATCGGTGATAACGTCAATATCGGCGCGGGCACCATCACCTGCAACTATGATGGCGCGAATAAACATAAAACGATTATTGGCGATGATGTCTTTGTCGGCTCGGATACCCAGCTGGTGGCCCCGGTCACGGTAGGCAACGGCGTCACGATCGCCGCCGGCACCACCGTCACACGCAATATCGCCGATAACGAACTGGTGTTGAGCCGCGTACCGCAGGTCCACAAACAGGGCTGGCAGCGTCCGGTGAAGAAAAAATAAACAGGATTGTCGCCGGGGGTGAAAAACGCCCGGCGAACCAGGATGAGAGGGTCAATATAGATCCCCGTCCGCAGGCAGTACCATAACAATAACCCCACTCTCTACAAGGCTCGGGGCGCCCGGAAAACGGGCAAATACAGGTCAGCGACAACGCATGGCATATCGCCATTATCAGGAAATTTAACTATGTGTGGAATTGTTGGCGCAGTCGCGCAGCGTGATATTGCTGAAATCCTTCTCGAAGGTTTACGTCGTCTGGAATACCGTGGCTATGACTCTGCCGGTCTGGCGGTAGTCGACAGCGAAGGTCATATGACCCGCGTGCGTCGCCTGGGTAAGGTACAGATGCTGGCTCAGGCGGTCGAAGAGCAACCGTTACACGGTGGTACCGGGATCGCCCATACTCGTTGGGCGACGCACGGCGAACCGTCTGAGAGCAATGCGCATCCGCATGTTTCTGAACACATTGTGGTGGTCCATAACGGGATCATCGAAAACCACGAGCCGCTGCGCGCACTGCTGCAGTCTCGCGGCTATGTCTTCGTCACTGAGACCGATACCGAAGTTATCGCCCATCTGGTGCACTGGGAGCTGGAACAAGGTGGTACCTTACGTGAAGCCGTGCTGCGCGCCATCCCGCAGCTGCGCGGCGCCTACGGCACCGTCATCATGGATACCCGCGACCCGGGCACTCTGCTGGCGGCCCGCTCCGGTAGCCCACTGGTTATTGGTCTGGGCATGGGTGAAAACTTTATCGCCTCCGACCAGCTGGCGCTGCTGCCGGTTACCCGCCGCTTCATCTTCCTCGAAGAGGGCGATATTGCGGAAGTGACTCGTCGCTCGGTGGTGATTTTCGATAAATCCGCTGCGCAAGTGAAGCGCCAGGAGATCGAATCCAATCTGCAGTATGACGCCGGCGATAAAGGTATCTATCGCCACTATATGCAGAAAGAGATTTTCGAACAGCCGAACGCGATTAAGAACACCCTGACCGGGCGTATCAGCCACGGCGAAGTCGATCTCAGCGAGCTGGGGCCGAACGCCAATGAAATGCTGGCTCAGGTCGAACATATTCAGATTGTTGCCTGCGGGACCTCCTATAACTCCGGGATGGTCTCCCGCTACTGGTTTGAAGCGTTAGCCGGCGTGCCGTGCGATGTGGAAATCGCCTCCGAATTCCGCTATCGCAAGTCCGCGGTGCGTCGTAACAGCCTGATGATCACCCTTTCCCAGTCCGGTGAAACTGCCGATACGCTGGCGGCGCTGCGATTGTCGAAAGAGCTGGGCTATCTCGGCTCGCTGGCCATCTGCAACGTGCCGGGCTCGTCGCTGGTGCGCGAATCCGATCTGGCGCTGATGACCAAAGCCGGAACGGAAATTGGCGTGGCCTCGACCAAGGCCTTTACCACTCAGCTGACGGTGCTGCTGATGCTGGTGGCGAAACTGGCGCGATTGAAAGGTCAGGATGCGTCCATTGAGCATGATATCGTCCACGGCCTGCAGGCGCTGCCGAGTCGTATTGAGCAGATGCTCTCTCAGGACAAGCGTATTGAGCAGCTGGCAGAGCGTTTCTCTGATAAGCACCATGCGCTGTTCCTCGGCCGCGGCGATCAGTATCCGATCGCCATGGAAGGGGCGCTGAAGCTGAAAGAGATCTCCTACATTCACGCGGAAGCCTACGCGGCGGGCGAGCTGAAGCACGGCCCGCTGGCGCTGATTGATGCGGAAATGCCGGTGATCGTGGTGGCGCCGAACAACGAGCTGCTGGAAAAACTGAAATCCAACATCGAAGAAGTTCGCGCCCGCGGCGGTGAGCTGTACGTCTTCGCCGACGGTGACGCCGGCTTCAACGGCAGCGACAACATGCACATCATTGAGATGCCGCATGTCGAAGAGACCATCGCCCCCATCTTCTACACCGTGCCGCTGCAGCTGCTGGCTTATCACGTTGCGCTGATCAAAGGCACAGACGTTGATCAGCCGCGTAACCTGGCGAAATCGGTCACGGTTGAGTAACGTATTACCTCTTTTGCAAAGGGCTGCCGGCGGTGGCCCTTTTTTATTTTCACCTGCTGTTTTTCGCCGATCTTGTGCGCAATATGTGGGATGGCGATAGACGACAACCGATCGTTTTGCACTGCGATTTGGCTGTCATAAAAAGAAAATTATTCCGTCATTGTATGGTCATGCTTGCAGATAACCGTTTGAGTTATAAGCGTATTATTTGACGCAAAATCCCTTCTCCCGACCTGTCATAAAACTGTCATAATTCGTACATTTTACTGTCACCTCTTTGACCTATTTTGCTCACCATAGCCTCGAAACAATGATTTACGAATCCCAGCAGGAGACATTATGAACGTTATGCGTACCACCGTCGCAACAGTTGTCGCCGCGACCTTATCGATGAGCGCTTTCTCTGCTTTCGCAGCAGCAAGCCTGACTGGCGCAGGTGCAACTTTTCCTGCGCCGGTGTATGCCAAATGGGCTGACACCTATCAGAAAGAAACCGGCAATAAAGTGAACTACCAGGGTATTGGTTCCTCTGGTGGCGTTAAGCAGATTATTGCCAACACCGTTGATTTCGGTGCTTCTGATGCTCCGCTGGCTGATGACAAACTGACCCAGGAAGGTCTGTTCCAGTTCCCGACCGTGATCGGCGGCGTGGTGCTGGCGGTTAACCTGCCTGGCGTGAAATCCGGCGAGCTGGTGCTGGATGGCAAAACCCTCGGCGATATCTATCTGGGTAAAATTAAAAAATGGGATGACGAAGCGATCGCTAAACTCAACCCGGGTCTGAAGCTGCCGTCGCAGAATATCGCCGTGGTTCGCCGCGCCGATGGTTCCGGTACCTCCTTCGTCTTCACCAGCTACCTGTCCAAAGTGAATGAAGAGTGGAAATCGAAAATCGGCGCAGGCTCTACCGTTAACTGGCCAACCGGTCTTGGCGGTAAAGGCAACGACGGTATCGCCGCCTTTGTTCAGCGTCTGCCGGGCTCGATTGGTTACGTCGAATACGCTTACGCCAAACAAAACAATCTGGCGTACACCAAACTGGTCTCTGCCGATGGCAAACCGGTTAGCCCGACTGAAGACAACTTCGCTAACGCCGCAAAAGGCGTTGACTGGAGCAAGTCTTTCGCTCAGGACCTGACTAACCAGAAGGGTGAAAATGCATGGCCGATCACCTCAACCACCTTCATTCTGGTGCATAAGGCGACTAACAAGCCTGAGCAGACCGCTGAAGTGCTGAAGTTCTTCGACTGGGCGTATAAAAATGGCGGGAAAGAAGCGAATGCGCTGGATTACGCATCACTGCCGGAAAGCGTGGTTGAGCAGGTTCGTGCGGCATGGAAAACCAACGTCAAAGACAGCAGCGGTAAAGCGCTGTACTAACAGTAGATTTTTGACGAAGATGGCGGGGGCGTTCAGCGCTGCCCGCCCTACGGTTCAGACTGTAGGCCCGGAAGCGAACGCCACCGGGCATTTATTCGAACAAGCTTTAATACGTAAAGAGTAATCTATGGCTGCAACCAAGCCTGCATTTACCCCTCCGGGGAAAAAGGGTGACATGATTTTCAGTGCGCTGGTAAAACTGGCTGCGCTGATTGTGCTATTGATGCTGGGCGGCATCATCGTTTCCCTGATCATCTCTTCCTGGCCGAGCATTCAAAAGTTTGGCTTTGCCTTTTTGTGGACCAAAGAGTGGGATGCGCCCAACGAAATCTTCGGCGCGCTGGTGCCGATTTACGGGACCCTGGTGACCTCCTTTATCGCGCTGCTGATCGCCGTACCGGTGAGCTTCGGCATCGCGCTGTTTCTGACGGAACTGTCCCCCGCCTGGCTCAAGCGTCCGCTGGGCATTGCGATTGAGCTGCTGGCCGCGATCCCGAGTATCGTGTACGGCATGTGGGGCCTGTTTATTTTCGCCCCGCTGTTTGCGACTTACTTCCAGGAGCCTGTTGGTAACGTCCTGTCGACTATTCCGTTCGTCGGCGCGCTGTTTGCTGGCCCGGCGTTTGGTATCGGTATTCTCGCCGCTGGCGTTATTCTGGCCATCATGATCATCCCTTATATCGCCGCGGTAATGCGTGATGTTTTCGAACAGACGCCGGTGATGATGAAAGAGTCGGCCTATGGCATCGGCTGCACCACCTGGGAAGTGATCTGGCGCATCGTTTTACCGTTCACCAAGAACGGAGTGATCGGCGGCGTGATGCTCGGTCTGGGCCGTGCGCTGGGTGAAACCATGGCGGTCACCTTTATCATCGGTAACACCTACCAGCTCGACAGCATATCGCTGTATATGCCGGGAAACAGCATTACCTCCGCGCTGGCCAACGAATTCGCCGAAGCCGAAACCGGTCTGCACGTGGCGGCGCTGATGGAACTGGGTCTGATCCTGTTCGTTATCACCTTTATCGTTCTGGCGGCGTCGAAGTTTATGATTATGCGCCTCGCGAAGAATGAGGGGGCACGCTAATGGCGACCATTGAAATGCAAAGCACCGCCGAGCTGGCGGAATCCCGCCGTAAGATGCAAGCCAGGCGCCGCATGAAGAACCGCATCGCCCTGACGCTGTCGATGGCCACCATGGCGTTTGGTTTGTTCTGGCTTATCTGGATCCTGATGGCGACGATAACCCGCGGCTTCGACGGCATGAGCCTGGCGCTGTTTACCGAAATGACGCCGCCGCCGAATACCGCGGGCGGCGGTCTGGCCAACGCCCTCGCCGGCAGCGGCCTGCTGATCCTGTGGGCAACTATCTTTGGTACGCCGCTGGGTATCCTCGCTGGAATTTATTTGGCGGAGTATGGCCGCAAGTCGGTGCTGGCGGAAATTATCCGTTTTATTAACGATATACTGCTTTCCGCGCCGTCTATCGTGGTTGGTCTGTTCGTCTACACCATCGTGGTGGCGCAGATGCAGCACTTCTCCGGCTGGGCGGGCGTTATCGCCCTGGCGCTGCTGCAGGTGCCTATCGTTATTCGTACCACCGAAAACATGCTGAAACTGGTGCCGGATAGCCTGCGTGAAGCGGCCTATGCGCTGGGTACGCCGAAGTGGAAGATGATCTCGGCGATCACCCTGAAAGCGTCCGTCTCGGGGATTATGACCGGGATCCTGCTGGCTATCGCCCGTATCGCCGGGGAAACGGCGCCCCTGCTGTTTACCGCGCTGTCCAACCAGTTCTGGAGCACCGACATGATGCAGCCGATTGCCAACCTGCCGGTGACCATTTTCAAATTTGCCATGAGTCCGTTTGCGGAGTGGCAGCAACTGGCATGGGCCGGGGTATTGATTATCACCCTGTGCGTCTTGCTGCTGAACATCCTGGCGCGCGTTATCTTCGCCAAGAAGAAACACGGTTAATTTTTGCGGCGCAGCGACAGCTGCGCTGAATGAGGAAGAGATTGAGATGAGTATGGTGAATACAGCCCCGGGTAAGATTTCAGTTCGCAACCTGAACTTCTACTACGGTAAATTCCATGCCCTGAAGAACATCAACCTGGATATCACCAAAAACCAGGTGACGGCGTTTATCGGTCCGTCAGGCTGTGGTAAATCCACTCTGCTGCGTACGTTCAACAAAATGTTTGAACTGTATCCGGAGCAGCGCGCGGAAGGCGAGATCCTGCTGGATGGCGACAACATTCTGACCAACACCCAGGATATCGCCCTGCTGCGTGCCAAGGTTGGCATGGTATTCCAGAAGCCAACGCCGTTCCCGATGTCCATTTACGACAACATCGCTTTCGGCGTGCGCCTGTTTGAAAAGCTGTCCCGTGCCGATATGGATGAGCGCGTGCAGTGGGCGTTGACCAAAGCCGCATTATGGAATGAAACCAAAGATAAACTGCACCAGAGCGGGTATTCTCTCTCCGGCGGTCAGCAGCAGCGCCTGTGCATCGCCCGCGGTATCGCGATCCGCCCGGAAGTCCTGCTGCTTGATGAACCTTGCTCAGCGCTGGACCCGATCTCTACCGGGCGTATCGAGGAGCTGATCACCGAGCTGAAGCAGGATTACACCGTCGTTATCGTGACTCACAACATGCAGCAGGCTGCGCGTTGCTCCGACCATACGGCATTTATGTATCTTGGCGAGCTGATTGAGTTCAGCAACACGGATGACCTGTTCACCAAGCCCGCGAAGAAACAAACTGAAGATTATATTACTGGCCGCTACGGTTGATTTGCCCTTGTGCTTTCAGGCTCTCACCAGTTGGGCAATCAGGAGACACCATGGACAACCTAAATCTTAATAAACATATTTCCGGCCAGTTCAACGCTGAACTGGAGTATATCCGCACCCAGGTGATGACCATGGGTGGGCTGGTGGAGCAACAGCTTTCTGATGCGATCACCGCCATGCATAACCAGGACAGCGATCTGGCGAAACGCGTGATTGACGGCGACAAGCAGGTCAACATGATGGAAGTGGCGATCGATGAAGCCTGCGTGCGCATCATCGCCAAGCGCCAGCCGACCGCCAGCGACCTGCGCCTGGTGATGGCGATCATCAAGACCATCGCTGAGCTGGAACGCATTGGCGACGTGGCGGATAAAATCTGCCGTACCGCGCTGGAGAAGTTTTCCCAGCAGCACCAGCCGCTGCTGGTGAGCCTCGAATCGCTGGGCCGCCATACGGTGCAGATGCTGCATGACGTGCTGGATGCCTTCGCGCGTATGGATCTCGACGAGGCGGTACGTATCTATCGCGAAGACAAGAAAGTCGACCAGGAGTATGAAGGCATCGTGCGTCAGCTGATGACCTACATGATGGAAGACTCGCGCACTATCCCCAGCGTTCTGACGGCGCTGTTCTGCGCGCGTTCCATCGAACGTATCGGCGACCGCTGCCAGAATATTTGCGAATATATTTTCTACTTCGTCAAAGGCCAGGATTTCCGTCATGTGGGCGGCGATGAACTGGATAAACTGCTCGCCGGAAAAGATCCGAAAGAGTAATAATCATTTTGTCTAATTCTGATAAATGGATTTATCAGAATTAGATATGATTCCTCCAGCGGCAGCGATATTGCTGCGATTATCGTCACAATTAACAGGCTGCCCGTTTGAGTTCTTCATTTTATCGCGTAACAATCAGCATTCACTGACTGAGCGCGCAAGCTCAGAATGTTTTAAACGGATTGTTACTGCGACAGCAGGCAAAACCTGATATTGCCCCCCCCACGGCGGCGATATCAGGTTTTTTTATGCGCGTTAAGAATGAGTTAATAAGGGTTGCTACCGCGATGCGCGGGCAAAACCTGAAGAGGATTATCTGTTTAGGCAGATCGTCTTCTTCGGGTTTTTTTGCTTTTTTCTCTCCGCAAAAATAACAGCCCTCGCGCCCTTAAGCGGTATGGATACAGCTATTAGAACCCGCGCGATGCTTGTCGCTGTCGTATTTATTTATGCCAACACTTATATAAGGGAATATTATGTTTAGAAAAACCAGGATCGCTTCGGCGATGGTATTGCTGGCGCCGCTTTGTTATTCAACCACGCTGTTCGCGAGCCAGTTGACGGTAGAGCAACGGCTTGAGTTGCTGGAAAAAGCGCTTAGCGATACGCAAAAAGAGCTCAAAAAATATCAGGACCAGGAGAGAAAAAGAGACCAGATTTGGGCCACATGGTCTTCGCCTGCAGAGAGCCAGAAGCGCACCGTCGCGGCGGCGGCAGGACCGAAAGCAGCAGTGAAACCGGATGCGGTACTGGTCAAAAATCAACAACCTGCCACAGACGGCGCGCCAGCCTACAGCGCGATGACGCTGAAAGACTTTAGCAAGTTCGTCAAAGATGAAATTGGCTTTAGCTATAACGGCTACTTCCGCTCGGGCTGGGGAACCGCCTCGCATGGCTCGCCAAAGTCGTGGGCCATTGGTTCGCTTGGCCGTCTGGGCAATGAATATTCCGGCTGGTTCGATCTGCAGCTGAAGCAGCGGGTGTTTCAGGAAGGCGATAAACGCGTCGACGCCATCGTGATGCTCGACGGGAACGTTGGCCAGCAGTATTCCACTGGCTGGTTTGGTGACAATGCCGGCGGCGAAAACTACATCCAGTTCTCGGATATGTACGTTAACACCAAAGGATTCCTGCCGTTTGCCCCGGAAGCCGATTTCTGGGTCGGCAAACACGGTGCGCCAAAAATCGAGATCCAGATGCTGGACTGGAAAACGCAGAGAACCGATGCGGCGGCTGGCGTGGGGCTGGAAAACTGGCAGGTAGGCGCCGGGAAATTCGATATCGCGCTGGTCCGGGAGGATGTTGATGACTACGATCGTTCTTTAAGCAATAAGCAGCAAATTAACACCAATACCCTCGATATCCGTTACAAAGAGATCCCGTTGTGGGATAAAGCCAGTCTGATGGTCAGCGGACGCTATGTCGCCGCCAACCAAAGTTCTTCTGAGAAATATAAAGAGGGCAATGAAGGCTATTATCCATGGAAAGATACCTGGATGGCCGGCACCTCGTTAACGCAAAAATTTGCTCACGGCGGCTTTAACGAATTTTCTTTGTTGCTGGCGAATAACTCCATTGCCAGCAGCTTCTCGCGCTATGCCGGATCCAGCCCCTATACTACCTTTAACGGCCGCTATTATGGCGACCATACCAATGGCACCGCCGTGCGCTTAACCTCGCAAGGAGAAACCTATTTACGCGATGACATTATTATGGCGAATGCCATCGTTTACTCCTTTGGCAACGACGTTTACAGCTACGAGACCGGGGCCCACTCCGATTTTGAATCCATCCGTACGGTCCTGCGGCCGGCCTATATCTGGAATAAATATAACCAGACCGGCGTCGAACTGGGGTACTTCAGGCAGCAAAACAAAGATGTGACCGGCAAGAAATATAACGAGTCCGGCTATAAGACCACGCTGTTCCATACCTTCAAAGTTAATACCAGTATGCTGACCTCGCGCCCGGAAATTCGCTTCTATGCCACCTATATTAAAGCGAAGGATATCGACCTGGATAAGGCCGCGAATAACACCACCCGCATTTTTGAAGACGGTAAAAACGATCAGTTTGCCGTAGGGGCGCAGGCGGAAATCTGGTGGTGAGACGATAACAGAACGGACACAACGTAAGAGGAATAACGATGAAACAACATGCCATTTATTTCGCCCTCGCGCTGGCGGGCGCGGCGTTCACCATTCAGGCGGCACCGTTGCCAGCGGTGCCCGAGCCCTCCCTGCCGGTGAGCCACTTTATCACCCAGGTTAACGCGGATAAGAGTATCACTTACCGCCTGTTTGCCCCTGATGCCCGGCGGGTTTCGGTGGTGACAGGCGCCACGCCGGACACCTTTGTCTCGCACGACATGACCAAAGCGGACCACGGGGTCTGGACATGGAAAAGCGAGCCAATGAAACCCAATCTCTATGAATACTATTTTGATGTGGACGGCTTCCGCTCGGTGGATACCGGCAGCCGCTATCAGAAGCCGCAGCGTCAGGTGAACACCAGCCTGATTCTGGTTCCCGGCAGTATTCTGGACGATCGCCCGGTCGCGCACGGCGATCTGCGCACCCTTACCTATCACTCGAAGGCGCTGAATGCGGAACGGCGGCTCTATGTCTGGACGCCGCCGAACTATAGCGGCAGCGGCGAGCCGCTGCCGGTGCTCTATTTCTATCATGGCTTTGGCGACAGCGGGCTGTCGGCCATCGATCAGGGGCGTATTCCGCAAATCATGGATAACCTGCTGGCGGAGGGCAAGATCAAGCCTATGCTGGTGGTGGTCCCGGATACCGAAACCGACACCCCGGAAGCCATCGCGGAAAACTTCCCGCCGCAGGAACGACGCAAAACCTTCTATCCGCTGAATGCGCTGGCGGCGGATAAGGAGCTGATGCAGGACATTATTCCGCTGATCGATGCCCGGTTTAACGTGCGTAAAGATGCCGATGGTCGGGCGCTGGCTGGCCTCTCTCAGGGCGGGTATCAGGCGCTGGTTTCCGGGATGAATCATCTGGAGAGCTTTGGCTGGCTCGCCACGTTTAGCGGCGTCACGACCACCACGGTGCCGAATGCCGGTGTGGAAGCGCAACTGAAACATCCTGAGGCGATCAATCAACAGCTGCGTAACTTTACCGTGGTCGTCGGGGAAAAAGATTCCGTGACCGGCAAAGACATCGCGGGTCTGAAAAGCGAGCTGGAAAAACAGAAGATCAACTTTGACTATCACGCCTATCCCGGCCTGAACCATGAAATGGACGTCTGGCGCCCGGCCTACGCGGAGTTTGTGCAAAAACTGTTTAAATAGCCGGTGGGGGCGTTTAGCCCCCGCTTTCCGCGAGTGAAGAAAGGCAAGATGAAAGTGATTGTGTCCCAAGATGATGAAGAGATAGCCGGTCGCCAGCCGTCCTGTTCTGGGCTAGAACATAGCGCTACCTGCCAACCGTCGCCCGGTTGGGCGACGCCGGGGGCTAGCGAGTGATATCCCAACCGCGCGCTTTCCACAATGCCGGCAGCGCAGCCAGATCGGTAAAGGTCGTCACGTTGGGATGATCGATGGGCGGGTTGTGTGGATCGGCGCAGAAGTAGAACACCTCCATGCCGGCGGCTATTCCCGATTGTGCACCTGCCCTGGAATCATCAACCAGAATACAGTTCTCAACGTTAACGCTCATCGCTTTTGCGGCATGGAACATCAGCGCCGGATCGGGTTTCCAGCGCTGAATATCGTAGCCGCTGTACAACCGGTCAGCGAAATGGTGCAGCAGGCCGGTGCGGCCGAGAGAGTGTTGCATCTTACTGACCGGGCCATTGGAAACCACGCACATCGGGACGCTTACCGCATCCAGCAGCGCCTGGGCTCCGGCAATCACCTCCAGTTCGCTATCAAACAGGCGGGCGACTTCCGCACGGTAAATCGGCTCCAGAGTGGCCTTTTGCAGGTTAACGCCATGCTCGGCGTTGATGGTGTCGATTATTTCGTACAGCTTTACGCCTTTGAAGCGCTTAAAAATCTCTGCCAGCTCCAGCGTAATGCCAAATTCCTGGAACATGTGCACGTAGGCGCGGGAGCAAATCACCTCGCTGTCGACCAGCGTGCCGTCACAGTCAAAAAATACTGCTTCTGGTTGAGTCATAGCCATTCCATATTAACAAGTTTAACGTTTTCGTCATGTCCAATGCCGCGACGCAATCGTTGCCGTAGAAGCAAAATAAATGAAAAAAATTACCATACAACCGCGCCTGGTGCTGTAATTTGGTATAGGATAGCGTCGAATTTTCCCTCCTTACGTTCGGAAACCGATAATGAGTCAACAACAAACCAGCCAGTCTTCTGGCCAGGGTCTGCTGGAGCGCGTATTTAAACTGCGCGAGCACGGCACCACGGTGCGCACGGAAGCCATCGCCGGTTTCACCACGTTCCTGACGATGGTGTATATCGTTTTTGTTAACCCACAAATTCTTGGCGTAGCGGGCATGGATACCAGCGCCGTGTTTGTGACCACCTGTCTGATTGCCGCTTTCGGCAGTATCCTGATGGGGCTGTTCGCGAACCTGCCGGTCGCCCTGGCGCCGGCGATGGGCCTGAACGCCTTTTTCGCCTTTGTGGTGGTGCAGGCGATGGGCCTGCCGTGGCAGGTCGGGATGGGCGCGATTTTCTGGGGCGCCGTCGGCCTGCTGCTGCTGACGATCTTCCGCGTACGCTACTGGATGATCGCCAATATTCCGCTGAGCCTGCGCGTGGGCATCACCAGCGGTATCGGTCTGTTTATCGGTATGATGGGCCTGAAGAACGCCGGGGTTATCGTCGCAAATCCGGAAACGCTGGTCAGTATTGGTCATCTGACCTCCCACAGCGTGCTGCTGGGCGTGCTGGGCTTCTTTATCATCGCGATTCTGGCGTCGCGCAACATTCATGCCGCCGTTCTGGTCTCTATCGTGGTGACCACCCTGCTGGGCTGGATGCTGGGTGATGTACACTACACCGGTATCGTCTCGGCGCCGCCGAGCGTGACTTCGGTGATCGGTCATGTCGATCTGGCGGGCTCCCTGAATCTGGGCCTGGCCGGGGTGATCTTCTCCTTTATGCTGGTCAACCTGTTTGACTCCTCCGGGACGCTGATCGGCGTGACGGATAAAGCGGGTCTGGCGGACGCCAACGGTAAATTCCCGCGCATGAAGCAGGCGCTGTTTGTCGATAGCGTCTCGTCGGTGGCAGGCTCCTTCATCGGCACCTCGTCGGTAACAGCGTATATCGAATCCTCCTCCGGTGTTTCCGTGGGCGGGCGCACCGGCCTGACCGCCGTGGTCGTCGGTATCCTGTTCCTGCTGGTTATCTTCCTCTCTCCGCTGGCGGGGATGGTTCCGGCCTATGCGGCCGCTGGCGCGCTGATTTACGTCGGCGTGCTGATGACCTCAAGCCTGGCGCGCGTGAAGTGGGATGACCTGACGGAAGCGGTACCGGCGTTTATCACCGCGGTGATGATGCCGTTTAGCTTCTCGATCACCGAAGGCATTGCCCTGGGCTTTATCTCCTACTGCGTGATGAAAATTGGCACCGGCCGTCTGCGCGACCTCAGCCCTTGCGTCATTATCGTCTCGCTGCTGTTCGTGCTGAAGATTGTCTTTATCGATGCACATTAATCCGCACGTATGATGAAAAAGCCCGGCATCGCTGCCGGGCTTTTTTTATGCTTTAACCCGCTGAATATAGTCGCCAAAGGCAGTCAGCTGGCCGCGCAGATGGTCGAGGGTGCTCTGATCGACCACTTCACCCGACTGCGGATCCACTTTGTTCTGGATCACGCCGCCCATAAATTCCGGTTTATTCATCACCATCGCATCGAGGAACACCAGAATCTGCCGCAGATGATACTGGCAGCGCGCGCCGCCGATGGCGCCCATAGAGCTGGTTTGAATCAGCACCGGCTTGCCGGACAGCGGCTGCTCGGGCAGACGTGAAAGCCAGTCGATGGCGTTTTTCAGGCCGCCAGGCACGGAATAGTTATACTCGGGGGTGACAATCACCACGCCATCCGCCTCGCGGATCTGCTGCGCAATCTCCTGCACGCTCTGCGGGAATCCCTCTTCCTCCTGAATATCAGCATCGTACAGTGGAATATCGCCGATCGACGGCAGCGCGGAAATGTGCATGCCCGCCGGCGCGATGCCGGGCAGGGTACGCGCGACCATTCCATTAAACGACCCTTTACGCAGGCTGCCGAGTAACGTAACCACTTTCAAGGTATCTGACATGATTGCTCCTTTGGATCATGATGCCGGCAAGACCGGTCAATTGAGGGATAAGGTTTTTTCCGTGGGCAGACTGGTAAAGCGCATCAGGCGGGCTGAGGGTTCGCGTGCGCGGCGCTGAGCGTCCGCCAGGCTGTGCCAGTCGCCTCCCTTAGCATCATACTCCCAGACCTTCAGCGGGCCGATATTCGGGGTAGCGGCAAGCGACCACACCAGCAGCGATTCGGCGTCACAGACGGCTTCGATCGGCAGGCTGCCGGCGGTACGCAGGCGGCCGGAGCCAGGCAGCAGCTGCAGCTGCGTTGATGTCTCACCGGTCAGCTTCAGCACGCTGCGGCGCAGCGCCACCAGCTGGCTGCGCGCTTCGTCCGGGTCATGCTGAATGTTAATCCACAGATTCTCATTGTTACTGAAATTTTGCCGGTCGGCGTCGTGGCTGCGAACGGCGCGCTGCAGCTCCATGTCGAGGCCGCAATCCCCCTCGGTGGTCAGCGCCACGCCAACGATATTGCCAGTATAAGAGATAGAGAAGCGGGGAAGGTGACGATCGCTAAAAACCGGTCTGCCATTGGCTTCGTTAACGATTTCAGGCAGCTCGCTGATGCCGTAAAGCATAAACAGCAGTTCGGCGAGCAGCGACCGCGAAGCGCGAAAGCGGGCTTGCCGGTATTCAGGGAGCCGACGTGCGGATTGATGACAGGCCGCTGACAAACGTGTCGATAGCGGCTCCCCGGTACTGAGTATCCCTCGTGCAAAATGCGTTGCCATACGTCGCTCCGTGAGTAATGGTCTGAATTAAAACGGCGGGCGCTATTATCGCCTGGTATTAACAGGTTTTAATGCCGAAATCCCCCCTTGAAAAGGGAATTTGTTTGAATTTTACAAATTCTTGCGCAAATAAGGTGCTATGGGCACGAAACAAGGCTTACAGCGTACCGGAATAGAGCGCTTTCAGCGTATCTCTAAGCCAGACAAGCTTCGGGTTGTAGCTGTTGCGTTTATGCCATAGCAAGGTGAAGGGGACGCGAAGCTTTTCCAGATGCTGCGGCTCCAGCGGCAGCGGTCGGGAGACCAGGGGAAGCTGGTGCTGCTGATTATAGTGCTGGCAGTAGCGCGGCGCGGTGGCCAGCATGGTGTGCTGCGGCTGGGCCGCCATAAAGAGGGATTGCTCAAACCCCGGCACGGTCAGCGCCACGTTACGTTTATGCCCCAGCTCCTGCAGCACGTCGTCCAGCGCCCAGGTATCGCGTTGTTCCCAGCAGATGGTGATATGCGGATAGCGTAAGAATGCCGCCAGATCCCACTCCTCCCTGAGCGCCGGATGATCGGCGCGCAGCCAGACCTGCGGCAGGTCGGTGAACAGCACATCAAAATCGATATACCACGGCAGCAGGCTTAGCAGCTCCCGCGACTGCGGATGGCTTTCGCGCCCGCAGAAGCCGATATCCACCTCGCCGCGAATGATGGCGTCCAGGGAGTCGTAGTCCCAGTTGCGCAAACGAATCAATGCCTGCGGATAGCGCTGATAGATGCGCTGGGAGAGGGTGTTAAACAGGATCATCAGCAGCGGCGTTTCCGCCGCCAGCTCGAACTTGAGGCCGCTCGGCATGGTGTGGTGCGGTTTATCGAGGATCTGGTTGCCCATCTGCATCCAGTCCGCCAGATCCTGCTCCATGCTGCTGACCAGCGGCGTGGGCGCCAGGCCCAGCGGCGTTTTGACAAACAGCGGATCGTCAAACCAGGCGCGCAGTTTGGCCAGCGACTTGCTCACCGCCGAGGGCGAAACGTTCATCCGCTTCGCCGTACGGGTGACGCTGAGCTCCTGGGTCAGGAGCTGCAGGCAGAGGAGTAAATTAAGATCGAGACTCGAAAGCGGCTTCTTCATCGTGTTGCGCAACCCGCGGCGGGGTAGCGACCAGTAGCAGAACAAGACTCACTATGCTACAGGCAATGAGTATCCCGATCAGCATATTGATTGCGCTGAGTCCGATGATAGCGGCGAGCCATATCCACAGCGACGAACCGCACACCTGCGCGATGCCGAGGACCGAGCTGGCGACACCGGCGCGCAGCGTGAATGGCCCCAGGGCCTGGCTCATCGCGACGCCGAAGCCGACGGAGAAGCCGGCGCAAATCATGCCCAGCCCGACCAGGGTGACGGCCTGGTGGGTGGCGAGGCTCAGCGCCACGCCTGCCGCCAGGAACAGCAGCTGCGAGGTTATCATCAGGGTGCGCGGTTTAAACAGCGACAGGGCGAACGGCGTCGAGAAGGAGACCGCCATGCTGACCATCGCCATCAGCGCCATCGTCATGGAATAGGTGCCGCGATCGAACCCCATTTCCTCCATCATCAGTACCGGCGAGACGTTCACGTAGGTGAGGATCGCCGTTACGCTGAGGGTGGTGATGAGAATGCGGCTGAGGAAAAAGCGATTCAACAGCGATTCATCCGCGCCATGCTGCGGCATAGCCGTCTGCGGAGGCGCCGTCGGACGCGTCTCGCGCAGGATAAATACCGCCAGTAAACCCACCGTTACCCCCATGCCGATCATGGTGTAGAACAGACTCTGCCACGGGTATTTCAGCATGATCAGGTGGCCGAGCACCGGCGCCAGAACGGGGATGATGCAGGTAATGCCGTTGAGCAACGACAGCACTTTGGCCCGCCGACGGTCGTCCAGCGTATCGCGCAGAATAGCGAAAGCCACCACGTAGCAGCAGCCGGCGCCAATCCCCTGGATAAAGCGTCCGGTAAGGAAGTGGCTGCTGGTGTGCGCCTGCGCGCAGAGCAGGGAGGCGATAACAAAGATCGCCGCGCCCACAATGGCGACAGGCTTGCGCCCCGAGCGGTCGGCGATACGGCCAGCAAACAGCATCGCGGAGGCCATTCCGGCCAGATAGACCGAGAAGGCGATATGTAATTGCGCCTCGCTGGCTCCCAGATCCTGAGCAATACGCGGCAGGCCGACGAGATACATATCGATGCCGGAGGGATAGAGCAGAACCAGGGCAAAGCTGCAGAGAAGAAAGCGTGTCATGAGATCCTCGCGATGTGAATGGCGTTCAGCATAGTGAGATACGCTCCGCAAGACGAGTTGCCATTTGGACAACGCTATTTTCCTGGCAGGAAACGCGAACTAGCGGCCCCGGCGTCGCCAGACGCGGGCCATCCCTTCGCTTTCCGGCCGAACGCTTTCGAAGCCAAACTTCGCGTACAGCTCCGGAACATCCGCCACCAGCGTAACGTAGGCGCCGTCAAAGGCGTTCGCATCCAGCCAGGCGACCAGTTTCTCCATCACCAGCCGGCCAAGGCCCTTCCCCTGGTGAGCCGGATCGACGGCGACGTCGACAATGTCGAAATTAATCGCGCCGTCGCCGACGATGCGCCCCATGGCGATCGGCGTCTCCTGCCAGAGGATATGTACGCCATAACAGCTTTGCGGCAGCCCGGCTCTGGCGCCTTCTACGGGGCGCGGCGACATGCCCGCTACCAGCCGCAGGTGGCAAAACGCTTCGGCGGAGGGTACCTTCTCGATCACGGTATATTCAACGGTCATGCTTTAGTCTCGTGGTTAGGGGGAGATAAAAGTAGAGAACGTTGCGCCGCAAAGGGCAAGAAAAAACCCGCATTAACGCGGCGCTAATGCGGGTGAGTGAACGTTTACGGACTAAACGTTATTTGCCGATACAGAAGCTGGAGAAGATGCGGCCCAGCAGGTCGTCGGAGGTGAACTCCCCGGTGATCTCGCTCAGCGCCTGCTGCGCGAGACGCAGCTCTTCCGCCAGCAGCTCGCCGGCCCAGGCGCCCAGCAGCTGGGCTTTGCCCTGCTGCAGATGGTTCGCCGCCTCTTCCAGCGCCTGCAGATGGCGACGGCGGGCGAGGAAGCCGCCTTCCATATTGGTATCGAAGCCCATGCTCTGCTTGAGGTGATTACGCAGCACCTCGACGCCTTCGCCGGTGCGTGCCGACAGGCGGATCAGTGAGTGGCCATTTACTTCGCTGATACCCAGCGCTTCGCCGGTAACATCGGCTTTATTGCGCACCACGGTAATCGGCAGTTTAGCGGGCAGACGCTCGATAAAATCTGGCCAGATCTCCGCCGGGTCAACGGCGCTGGTGGTGGTGCCATCGACCATAAACAGCACCCGGTCAGCCTGCGCAATCTCCTGCCAGGCGCGCTCGATGCCGATACGCTCCACTTCGTCATTGGCGTCGCGCAGGCCCGCGGTATCAATGATATGCAGGGGCATGCCGTCGATATGGATATGCTCGCGTAGCACATCGCGGGTGGTGCCCGCAATGTCGGTGACGATCGCCGCTTCGCGGCCCGCCAGGGCGTTCAGCAGGCTTGATTTACCGGCATTTGGCCGCCCGGCGATCACCACTTTCATCCCTTCGCGCAGCAGACTGCCCTGACGGGCTTCGGCGCGGACGGCGTCGAGGTCGGCCATCACCTCGTTCAGCTGGGCTTCAATTTTGCCGTCGGAGAGGAAATCAATTTCTTCATCCGGAAAATCAATCGCCGCTTCCACGTAGATGCGCAGGTGAGTGAGCGCTTCCACAAGGTGGTTCACCCGCGCGGAGAACGCCCCCTGCAGCGAGTTCAGCGCCGAGCGCGCCGCCTGTTCTGAGCTGGCGTCGATAAGATCGGCGATGGCCTCTGCCTGCGCCAGGTCGAGCTTGTCGTTAAGGAACGCGCGCTCGGAGAATTCGCCCGGTCTGGCGATGCGCAGGCCCGGCAGGGTCAGAATACGTTTGAGCAGCAGGTCAAGAATGACCGGGCCGCCGTGGCCCTGCAGCTCAAGCACATCTTCCCCGGTAAAGGAGTTCGGCCCGGGGAACCACAGCGCAATCCCCTGATCCAGCGGCGTACCGTCAACGTCGTTGAACGGCAGGTAGTCGGCATAGCGCGGCTTCGGCAGCTTGCCGAGTACCGCCTGCGCGACGTCGCGCGCTTTGAGGCCGGAGATACGCAGGATGCCCACACCCCCGCGTCCCGGTGGGGTTGCCTGGGCGACGATAGTGTCGTTATGGCTCATGGTGACTCTCTATGTAGATGTAAAAAAGGCGGTCCATTGACCGCCTTCTCTGGCATTAACGTTACCGTAACTACTCTAAATTATCCAAGTCGCAGATGCGTTGGCTTGAAGAATGAAGAGTATCAGGATTTCTTCTTCTCGCGGCTATGCAGGCCACGCTTCTCCAGACCACGGTAAATCAGCTGCTGCTGGATAATGGTCACCAGGTTGCTGACGATGTAGTACACCACCAGGCCAGACGGGAACCACAGGAAGAACACCGTGAAGATGACCGGCATAAAGGTCATGATCTTCTGCTGCATCGGGTCGGTCACGGTGGTTGGCGACATCTTCTGGATGAAGAACATCGTCGCGCCCATGATGATCGGCAGGATGTAGTACGGGTCTTGCGCAGACAGATCGTGGATCCACAGGATAAACGGCGCATGACGCAGTTCTACCGAGGCGCTCAGCATGTAGTACAGCGCAAGGAAGATCGGCATCTGGATAATCAGCGGGAAGCAGCCGCCCAGCGGGTTCACTTTTTCCGCTTTATACAGCGCCATCATCTCCTGGCTTTGACGTTGTTTATCGTCGCCCAGACGCTCGCGCATGGCCTGAATTTTCGGCTGCAGCATACGCATCTTCGCCATGGAGGTGTACTGCGCTTTGGTCAGCGGGTACATGATGCCACGAACGATAAAGGTGATGACGATAATCGAGAAGCCCCAGTTGCCGAGGAAGCCGTGAATGAATTTCAGCAGCTTGAACAGCGGTTGGGAGATGAACCACAGCCAGCCGTAGTCGACGGTCAGATCCAGGTGCGGCGCGACGGCAGCCATTTTGTCCTGAATCGCCGGGCCGACCCACAGCGTGCTCTGCAGTTTGTCGGTTTGACCAGGCTGCACCAGTACCGGCTGAGATTTATAGCCGATAGCGACAATGCCGTTGCCGAGGTTGGCGGTGTAGAAGTTATTCGTCCCGTTATTCTGCGGCACCCACGCGGTGGTGAAGTACTGCTGCAGCATGGCAACCCAACCGTTTTTGGTGCTGACGTTCAGGTTTTCATTGTCCAGGATGGTATCGAATTTGTATTTTTCGTATTTCGAATCCGCGGTGGAGAACGCCGCGCCACGGAAAGTATGCATCGTGGACAGGCCGCCGGTCTGCGTATCGCGACTGGACGGCAGCGCGGCGGTCTGCTTCAGCTGACCGAAGGTCGAGACTTCCAGCGGTTTCTCGCTGGCGTTCTGCACGCTATAACCCACGTTCACCGCATAATCACCGCGTTTCAGGGTGAAGGTCTTGGTGAAGACGTTGCCGGCTTTGTCGGTATAGGTCAGCGGAATAACGATTTCGTTCTGGCCATCAGCCAGTACATACGCATCTTTATCAGCGTTATACAGCGGACGCGGGCCGTTAGCCGGGTTATCCGGGCCGTCACGACCGGTTAAGCCGCTCTGCGCCTGGTAGATAAACTGTGGCGTAGTTTCCAGTAACTGGAACGGTTCAGTCGATTTCAGCGCTTTCGGGTAAGCCGGAAGCAGCGCTTGCTCAACATCACCACCGCGGGTGTTGATGGTCAGATCAAGCACATCAGTTTTAACCGTAATCAGTTTCCCCTGGCCACTGGCCGGTACGCCCTGGTCGGCGGCGCTACCCGCTGCTGTGGTCGTAGTCTGCGTGGTCTGCTGCTGGGGTTGCGGATTTTTGTCCTGCTCCCAGGCTTGCCAGATCATGAAAGACACGAACAACAAAGCGATGATAAGAAGATTGCGTTGCGAATCCATCGTTAGTGTTCTCTGGTATCAAATGGTCCAGGCGGGACGGGATCGTCACCACCAGGGTGTAAAGGGTGGCATTTTAATACGCGTTTCATCGTCAACCAACTGCCTTTTATCACTCCAAACCTGCGTAAGGCCTCAATTCCGTATTGAGAACAGGTTGGGGTGAAACGGCAATGCGGCCCGAGTAGCGGACTAATCAGGCGCTGATAAACTCGAATCAGGCCGATCAGGACCCGCGAGCCAGGCGACAATGGCGGCGCCATAATTTTTCCAACGCTTCCGAGAGAGCACGGTTATCGAGGTCGGCAACCCCTCTTTTCGCCACCACCACGAAATCCATTGGCGGGAGTTCATGTTGACGCAAACGAAAACTTTCACGCGTCAGACGTTTAATCCGATTGCGTTCATGTGCGCGTTTCACGTTTTTCTTGGCGACGGTGAGACCGATGCGGGGATGCCCCAGCGAATTCAGGCGGCCGAGGATGGTGATTTGCGGCGTGCCAGCCCGTTGTGGCTGCTGGAAGACGAAAGTGAAATGACTGGGAGTTAACAAGCGTAACTCCCTGGGAAATGCGAGCTTAACCACGCAGGGTTAGCTTTATTACTTGGAAACGGTCAGACGAGCGCGGCCTTTAGCACGACGACGTGCCAGAACCTGACGACCATTTTTAGTAGCCATACGAGCACGGAAGCCGTGAGAACGGTTGCGCTTCAGTACAGACGGTTGAAAAGTGCGTTTCATGGCGATTTCTACCTAAACTTGAATAAATTCACTGACTTTTGCGTAGACCCGAACGAACTTCGAACGACTTACGCCTCAGCGTGGGTGATTAAAGAGGCCGGATTGTAATAATTGTACACTCCGGAGTCAATTCTCTTTCCTTATTTCTCGCACCTCGTCGCACAAAAAATAAGCTGAGACGCGTGACGAAAACGGGCATTACGCGCCGGGTGGGGGATTATACGGCCTGGCCAGTAAAGCGCAAGGATCCTGAAGGATCTTTGTTAGATCGTTTCCGCCCAAAAGCGGCATAGCTCATTAATTTTTCCAATATGCGGCGGAAATCGTGCTTCACTCCTCCCAGGATCGATTACACTTACCCGGTTTCGATCCTTCCTGTGGATAAATCGGGAAGAATCTGTTGAGAAACACAAGATCTCTTTCTCAGTTTAGGCTATGATCCCCGGTCCCGATCGCGATCCCCGGATCCGCAGCGGGAAATAACCGCAGATAGCGGTTCGCACGTCACCCCTTTTGTGCAGGGGCTTTTCGGCTAATGCAGGGTCTTGTCGACGTGTGCCAACAATCACGATTGTTTCAGTTTTTCTTTGATATCGATTTTATGTTCGAGTGGAGTCCGCCGTGTCACTTTCGCTTTGGCAGCAGTGTCTTGCCCGATTGCAGGATGAGTTACCAGCCACAGAATTCAGCATGTGGATCCGCCCATTGCAGGCGGAACTGAGCGATAACACGCTGGCACTGTATGCGCCAAACCGTTTTGTGCTCGACTGGGTAAGGGACAAATACCTCAATAATATCAATGGACTCCTCAATGATTTTTGCGGTGCGGACGCCCCGCAGCTGCGTTTTGAGGTGGGAGCTAAGCCCGCCAGCTCGCTGCAGAAAGGGGCGGTAAGCCCGGCCGCAACGACTATCCCGGCGGCGCAGGTGCAGACCGCGCGCGTGGCGCCGACGATCGTGCGCCCTGGCTGGGATAATGTCCCGGCGCCGGCGGAGCCGACCTACCGTTCTAACGTTAACGTGAAACACACGTTTGATAACTTCGTCGAAGGTAAATCTAACCAGCTGGCCCGCGCGGCGGCGCGTCAGGTGGCGGATAACCCGGGCGGCGCCTATAACCCCCTGTTCCTCTACGGCGGAACGGGTCTGGGTAAAACCCACCTGCTGCACGCGGTGGGGAACGGTATCGTGGCGCGTAAACCGAACGCCAAAGTGGTCTATATGCACTCGGAGCGTTTCGTTCAGGACATGGTTAAAGCGCTGCAGAACAACGCCATCGAAGAGTTTAAGCGCTACTACCGATCCGTTGACGCCCTGCTGATCGATGACATTCAGTTCTTCGCTAATAAAGAGCGATCCCAGGAAGAGTTTTTCCACACCTTCAATGCCTTGCTGGAAGGTAATCAGCAGATCATTTTGACCTCGGATCGTTATCCCAAAGAGATCAACGGCGTTGAAGATCGTCTGAAATCCCGCTTCGGCTGGGGGCTGACGGTGGCGATCGAGCCGCCGGAGCTGGAAACCCGCGTCGCGATCCTGATGAAAAAAGCCGATGAGAACGACATCCGCCTGCCGGGCGAAGTGGCGTTCTTTATTGCCAAGCGCCTGCGCTCAAACGTGCGTGAACTGGAGGGGGCGCTGAACCGCGTTATCGCCAACGCCAACTTCACCGGCCGGGCGATCACTATCGATTTCGTGCGCGAAGCGCTGCGCGATCTGCTGGCGCTGCAGGAAAAACTGGTCACCATCGACAATATTCAAAAGACGGTGGCGGAGTACTACAAGATTAAGGTAGCGGACCTGCTGTCCAAACGCCGCTCCCGTTCGGTGGCGCGTCCTCGCCAGATGGCGATGGCGCTGGCCAAAGAGCTGACCAACCACAGCCTGCCGGAAATCGGCGATGCGTTTGGCGGCCGCGACCATACCACCGTGCTGCACGCCTGCCGCAAGATTGAGCAGCTGCGTGAAGAAAGCCACGACATTAAAGAAGATTTTTCCAATTTAATCAGAACATTATCCTCGTGACGCTATGAAATTTACCGTAGAACGTGAACATTTATTAAAACCGCTGCAACAGGTGAGCGGTCCGTTAGGTGGTCGTCCGACGCTGCCCATTCTCGGTAACCTGCTGCTTCAGGTCGCGGACGGCGCGCTGTCGCTGACCGGTACCGATCTTGAAATGGAGATGGTGGCGCGCGTGGCGCTGGTTCAGCCGCACGAAGCGGGCGCCACCACCGTTCCGGCGCGTAAATTCTTTGATATCTGCCGCGGCCTGCCGGAAGGCGCGGAGATCGCGGTGCAGCTGGAAGGCGATCGCATGCTGGTACGTTCCGGCCGCAGCCGCTTCTCGCTGTCGACCCTGCCCGCTGCCGACTTCCCGAATCTTGACGACTGGCAGAGCGAGGTGGAATTTACCCTGCCGCAGGCGACCATGAAGCGTCTGATCGAAGCGACGCAGTTCTCGATGGCGCACCAGGATGTTCGTTACTACTTAAACGGTATGCTGTTCGAAACCGAAGGCAGCGAACTGCGCACCGTCGCTACCGACGGTCACCGTCTGGCGGTCTGTTCGATGCCGCTGGAAGCGTCGCTGCCGAACCATTCGGTGATCGTGCCGCGTAAAGGGGTGATTGAGCTGATGCGGATGCTCGACGGCGGTGATACGCCGCTGCGCGTGCAGATCGGCAGCAATAATATCCGCGCCCATGTCGGCGATTTTATCTTCACTTCGAAGCTGGTTGATGGCCGTTTCCCGGATTATCGCCGCGTATTGCCGAAAAATCCGGATAAACACCTCGAAGCGGGCTGCGATATTCTGAAGCAGGCTTTTGCCCGCGCGGCGATTCTCTCCAATGAGAAATTCCGCGGCGTGCGGCTGTACGTTAGCGAAAATCAGCTGAAAATCACCGCCAATAACCCGGAGCAGGAAGAAGCGGAAGAGATTCTGGACGTGACCTACGCCGGCACGGAGATGGAGATTGGCTTCAACGTTAGCTACGTGCTTGATGTGCTGAACGCGCTGAAGTGCGAGAATGTGCGCATTCTGCTGACGGATTCGGTGTCGAGCGTGCAGATTGAGGATGCGGCTTCTCAATCCGCAGCCTACGTTGTTATGCCAATGCGGCTGTAGAATCGTAAAGGGGCTGGTTTACTTGCCATTTCGTCTTCCGGCAGTGCTCGAAATGCTCACGTACTTCGTGTACGCTCCGCTTTCTGCGCGCTGGCGGTAGACGAACTGGCTGCGACACCCACGCCCCTTGAATGATGATGAGCTGATATGTCGCTATCCCGACTGCTAATCAAAGACTTCCGCAATATTGAACATGCGGATCTCGCTTTATCTCCCGGCTTTAACTTCCTGGTTGGCGCGAACGGCAGCGGCAAAACCAGCGTGCTGGAAGCCATCTACACGCTCGGCCATGGCCGGGCGTTTCGCAGTTTGCAAATTGGCCGGGTGATCCGCCACGAGCAGGAGGCCTTTGTTCTGCATGGCCGTCTGCAGGGCGAAGAGCGGGAAACCGCCATCGGCCTGACCAAAGACAAACAGGGCGACAGCAAGGTGCGTATCGACGGCACCGACGGCCACAAAGTGGCGGAGCTGGCGCACCTGATGCCGATGCAGCTGATTACGCCGGAGGGGTTTACTTTACTCAACGGCGGCCCCAAATACAGAAGAGCATTCCTTGACTGGGGATGCTTTCATAACGAAGCCGGATTCTTCACCGCCTGGAGCAACCTGAAGCGCCTGGTCAAGCAGCGCAACGCCGCGCTGCGTCAGGTCAGCCGTTATGCCCAGCTGCGGCCATGGGATCTGGAATTAATCCCGCTGGCGGAGCAGATCAGCCGCTGGCGTGCCGAATACAGCGCCGCTATCGTCGAAGACATGGCGGATACCTGTCAGCAATTTTTACCGGAATTCTCGCTCTCTTTCTCCTTCCAGCGCGGCTGGGAAAAAGAGACCGACTACGCTGAAGTGCTGGAGCGGAATTTCGAGCGTGACAGAATGTTAACCTATACCGCCCACGGCCCGCATAAAGCGGATTTCCGTATTCGCGCCGACGGGGCGCCGGTGGAAGATACCTTGTCGCGCGGGCAGCTTAAGCTGCTGATGTGCGCCCTGCGTCTGGCGCAGGGCGAGTTCCTCACCCGCGTCAGCGGGCGGCGCTGCCTGTACCTGATAGATGATTTTGCCTCGGAACTCGATGATGCCCGCCGCGGTCTGTTATCCAGTCGCCTGAAAGCGACGCAGTCGCAGGTTTTCGTCAGCGCCATCAGCGCTGAGCACGTTATGGACATGTCGGACAAAAATTCGAAGATGTTCCGCGTGGAAAAAGGTAAAATAACGGATTAACCCAAGATTAAATGAGCGAGAAACGTTGATGTCGAATTCTTATGACTCCTCCAGTATCAAAGTCCTGAAAGGGCTGGATGCGGTGCGTAAGCGCCCGGGTATGTATATCGGCGACACGGATGACGGCACCGGTCTGCACCACATGGTATTCGAGGTTGTGGATAACGCTATCGACGAAGCGCTCGCGGGTTACTGCAAAGATATCGTGGTGACCATCCACAGCGATAACTCCGTCTCCGTCCAGGATGACGGCCGCGGCATCCCGACCGGCATTCACCCGGAAGAGGGCGTCTCCGCAGCGGAAGTTATCATGACCGTCCTGCACGCTGGCGGTAAATTCGATGATAACTCCTATAAAGTCTCCGGCGGTCTGCACGGCGTAGGCGTCTCGGTGGTTAACGCCTTGTCGCAGAAGCTGGAGCTGGTTATCCAGCGCGATAACAAAGTGCACAAGCAGATGTATGAGCACGGTGTGCCGCAGGCGCCGCTGGCCGTGACCGGCGAGACCGACAAAACCGGCACCATGGTGCGTTTCTGGCCGAGTCTGGAAACCTTCACCAACGTCACCGAGTTTGAATACGATATCCTGGCGAAACGCCTGCGCGAACTGTCGTTCCTGAACTCCGGAGTCTCTATCCGCCTGCGCGATAAGCGCGACGGCAAAGAAGATCATTTCCACTACGAAGGCGGCATCAAGGCGTTCGTTGAGTATCTCAACAAGAACAAAACGCCGATCCACCCGAATATCTTCTATTTCTCTACTGAAAAAGACGGTATCGGCGTGGAAGTGGCCCTGCAGTGGAACGACGGCTTCCAGGAAAATATTTACTGCTTTACCAACAACATTCCGCAGCGTGACGGGGGGACTCACCTTGCCGGCTTCCGCGCGGCGATGACCCGTACCCTCAACGCCTACATGGACAAAGAGGGCTACAGCAAAAAAGCGAAAGTCAGCGCCACCGGCGACGACGCCCGTGAAGGCCTGATTGCCGTGGTATCGGTGAAAGTGCCGGATCCAAAATTCTCCTCGCAGACCAAAGACAAGCTGGTCTCCTCCGAGGTGAAATCGGCGGTTGAGCAGCAGATGAACGAACTGCTGAGCGAATACCTGCTGGAAAATCCGTCCGATGCGAAAATCGTGGTCGGCAAAATTATTGACGCCGCGCGCGCGCGCGAAGCCGCGCGTCGTGCCCGTGAGATGACCCGCCGTAAAGGCGCGCTGGATCTGGCTGGCCTACCGGGCAAACTGGCGGACTGCCAGGAACGCGACCCGGCGCTCTCCGAACTGTACCTGGTGGAAGGGGACTCCGCGGGCGGCTCTGCGAAGCAGGGGCGTAACCGCAAGAATCAGGCGATCCTGCCGCTGAAGGGCAAAATCCTCAACGTTGAGAAAGCCCGCTTCGACAAGATGCTCTCTTCCCAGGAAGTGGCCACGCTGATCACCGCTCTGGGCTGCGGCATCGGCCGCGATGAGTACAACCCGGACAAACTGCGCTATCACAGCATCATCATCATGACCGATGCGGACGTCGACGGCTCGCACATTCGTACCCTGCTGTTGACCTTCTTCTATCGTCAGATGCCGGAGATCGTCGAGCGCGGCCATGTCTATATTGCTCAGCCGCCGCTGTACAAAGTGAAGAAAGGCAAGCAGGAACAGTATATTAAAGACGACGAAGCGATGGATCAGTATCAGATTGCCATCGCCCTCGACGGCGCCACCCTGCATACCAACGCCAATGCGCCAGCGCTGGCGGGCGAACCGCTGGAAAAACTGGTTGCTGAGTTTAACGCCACCCAGAAAATGATTGGCCGCATGGAGCGCCGCTTCCCGAAAGCGCTGCTGAAAGAGCTTATCTATCAGCCGACCCTGACCGAGGCCGATCTGGCGGACGAACAGAAGGTGACCCGCTGGGTGAACACTCTGGTCTCCGAGCTGAATGAGAAAGAGCAGCACGGCAGCCAGTGGAAATTTGATCTCCATGAGAACAAAGAGCTGCAGCATTTTGAACCGGTTATTCGCGTTCGTACCCACGGCGTGGATACCGACTATCCGCTGGATAATGAGTTCATTATGGGGCCGGAATATCGCCGTATCTGTACCCTGGGCGAGAAACTGCGCGGCCTGATGGAAGAAGATGCTTACATCGAGCGCGGCGAACGCCGTCAGCCGGTAGCCAGCTTTGAGCAGGCTCTGGACTGGCTGGTTAAAGAGTCCCGTCGCGGCCTCTCTATCCAGCGCTATAAAGGTCTGGGCGAGATGAACCCGGATCAGCTGTGGGAAACCACCATGGATCCGGACAGCCGCCGTATGCTGCGCGTGACCGTCAAGGACGCGATTGCCGCCGACCAGCTGTTCACTACCCTGATGGGCGATGCCGTTGAACCGCGTCGCGCCTTTATCGAAGAGAACGCCCTGAAAGCGGCTAATATCGATATCTAAGCCGTGTGTTCCCCCGGCGCGAGTTTGACCGGGGTAACGGAATGCCTGAGCCCGGTCGCATAGCGCGACCGGGCTTTTCTTTGCCAGTAAAAGGGGAATCCTCTGCTGCGGTTCCATCCCCCTTTCTGGCCGACACTTTTACTGTTTTTTGAGCGGAATCGCGTTAGCATGAGGGAAGACTCATCTTACCCGGGGATCCTATGGCTATTAAACTGATTGCAATTGATATGGACGGCACGCTGCTGCTGCCCGATCACACTATCTCTCCCGCCGTTAAAAACGCCATTGCCGCCGCCCGTGAAAAAGGGGTGAACGTGGTGCTGACCACCGGCCGCCCTTACGCGGGTGTCCACAGCTATCTGAAAGAGCTGCATATGGAGCAGCCGGGTGATTACTGCATCACCTACAATGGCGCGCTGGTGCAGAAAGCCGGGGACGGCAGCACCGTCGCACAAACCGCGCTGAGCTATGACGACTATCGCTTCCTCGAACAGCTCTCCCGCGAAGTCGGCTCCCACTTCCACGCGCTCGATCGCAATACGCTGTATACCGCGAATCGCGATATCAGCTACTACACCGTGCATGAATCCTATGTGGCGACCATCCCGCTGGTGTTCTGCGAAGCGGAAAAGATGGACCCTGAGATCCAGCTGCTGAAGGTAATGATGATCGATGAGCCGGCGATCCTCGACAAGGCCATCGCCCGTATCCCGGCGGAAGTGAAAGAAAAGTACACCGTGCTGAAAAGCGCGCCTTACTTCCTCGAAATACTGGATAAACGCGTCAATAAAGGCACCGGCGTGAAGTCGCTGGCCGATGCGCTGGGTATCAAACCGGAAGAGATTATGGCGATAGGCGATCAGGAAAATGATATCGCGATGATTGAATTTGCCGGCGTCGGCGTGGCGATGGATAACGCCATTCCGGCGGTCAAAGAAGCGGCGAACTTCATTACCAAATCGAACCTCGATGATGGCGTCGCCTTCGCTATTGAAAAATACGTTTTAGCGTAAGCTTCCTTCAGGTCCGGCGTTCGTCGGGCCTGTCTTCTCTTTTTTCATGAACAGATGTTAATCCGCATTTAAATCCCTTATTCCGCACAGGGGATTCTATAAGCTACCCGCCCTCTTTTTTTGCAATTCAGAACTAACATCAGATTTTTCATGAATAAACGCCATTATTTGATGTTGGTTACGCTGCCATTCGCCTCTGTTCAGATTTGCGCGGCCGCGGAACCAACGACGCCGCTTGAGCCGGCGTACGCCTATCACGGCGCCGAGCCCGCGGATCTGCCGGCGCCAGAAAGTCGCCAGCCTGCGGCGACAGCATCGTCCTCGCTACTCCCTTTGCTAGGCGACGAGGCCAGAAAGCGTGGCTACGTCCTGCCGCTGCCGTTTGGCGTCAGCATTAACTATATGGATATGCGGCAGAATATTAATGTCGACAGCATTAGCTTCACCGGCCTGTCGCTGGACGGCCGCAATATCGATTGCGGTAAGGATCCTGTTTGTAAACGCGCCGTGAAGCACATTTTCGGAAATGGGCCGGTCTCGCTGGACAACGCCTTCCAGATTGGCGTCGGTAATACGCGGGAAAGCAGCAAAACCGAGACGCTCAAGCTGGATGCCTGGCTGCTGCCGTTTATGAATGTTTATGGTCTCGTCGGACACACCGAGGGGCACTCCATTTCGCAGATTGCCGTCGGGCTGAAGGGGCCGAACGGCAAAGTGGTGCCGATGCCGGGGATGCAGGACCTCGACTTTCGCCTCGATTTTAAAGGCACCACCTATGGGATGGGCACCACGCTGGTGGGCGGCATCGGCAACTGGTTTACCGTACTGGACGCTAACTACACCCAGACGCGCTTTGATATCCTCGACGGCAGCATCGATGCGTTTACCTTTTCGCCTCGCGTAGGCTATCGTTTCAATACGCCATCGGTCGATGCGCTACATCTCCCGGCCGGAAAGCTGAATCTATGGGTCGGCAGCATGTATCAGGACGTGCAGCAAGAGTTTAAGGGTAGCCTTAACGATCTCTCGATGCCGTCGCCGATGCTGCAAAACATGGTCAACCTGGCCAACCAGGACAATCATGGCCGCTTTGATGTGAAACAGCATCTGCAGTCGCCGTGGAACGTGCTGGTGGGAGCGCAGTATGAGCTGACGCAGAATTTTAATATCACCACGGAGTTTGGTTTTGCCGAGCGTAACAGCTTCTTTATCTCCGGCGAGTATCGCTTTTGAGCCGACCGCTTAACCCTGCTCTGTTGCTTCTGACATGGGCGCTATGCGCGCCGGTCCAGGCGCAGGCCATCAGCCGCGAGCAAATCGACGGCTGGCTGCAGCATCTCGGCGCCAGCGATAGATTCGACGCCAGCAAAGGCATTGACTGGGGCGTGATGCCCGGTCCGTTCTATACGCCGGAGCTGGGGCTGGGCATCGGCACTGCCGTCGTCGGTCTCTACCGTCCCGATCCGCAGGATACCACCAGCCAGAATTCCACGCTGACGCTCAGCGGCTACGCCAGCTCCACCGGCGCCTTCGGCCTTAGCGTGAAAAACTACGCTTTTTTTGACCACGACCGATGGAGAATTTTTGTTGATGGATCGATGGCCAACACCCCGACGTATTTCTGGGGACAAGGCTTTCATGCCGGCGATAAAGACAACGAAAAAGAGAAATATACCGCCCAGGTGCTGACCCTGCGCCCGACGGTCTACCGGCAGCTTATCGACAATGTTTATCTCGGCGCCGGATGGTCGCTGGCGGCGCAGAATGCCGATGAGATGGACCATAACGATCTGCCGAAAATTGAAAATACCCCGCAGGGGCCGTCGGTATTCAGCTCGGGCGCCAGCGTCGCGCTCAACTGGGACGATCGCGACTTCGTCCCCAATCCGCGCCGGGGTCAGTATGCCAACTTCCGTTACACCCACTATGCGCCCGGCTTAGGCAGCGATACCCGCTTTGACGAATTTCAGCTGCACTATAGCCATTATCATGCCCTCAGCGAGAAGAGCGTCCTCGCCTGGGAGGCCGATGGCGCTTTCACCCAGGGCGATGTGCCGTGGAGCATGATGCCCCTGCTGGGCAGCGATGAGCGGATGCGCGGCTACTATCAGGGGCGTTATCGCGACAAAAACGTCGTTAGCAGCCAACTGGAATACCGCCGGCAGCTCACCTGGCGACACGGGATTGTGGCCTGGGCCGGGGCGGGAACCATGGGGCCATCCATGGATTCCCTGAATGACGGACGCTGGCTGCCTTCGGCGGGCGTCGGCTACCGCTTTGAATTCAAACCTCGCGTTAACGTTCGCCTCGACTACGGTATCGGCAAAGGCAGCAGCGGCTTTTACTTCCAGGTCGGCGAAGCGTTTTAAGCTTGTCGCCGGGCATTAAACCCGCTGCGGATTGCGGTATGCTAAGGCCACTCTAATATCGGCCCGGTCAGCACACCATGAAACAAGTTACCTTTGCCCCTCGTAACCACCAGCTCACCAATACCCGTACCTGGACCCCCGACAGTCAGTGGCTGGTGTTCGACGTCCGCCCGTCCGGTGCGTCGTTCACCGGCGAGACCATTGAGCGAGTGAACGTAACCAGCGGCGCGGTGGAGACCATTTATCGTGCCACGCAAGGCGCGCACGTGGGCGTGGTGACCGTGCATCCAACCCAGGAGCGCTACGTGTTCATTCACGGCCCCGAGCGGCCGGATGCGCAATGGCAGTATGACTTTCATCACCGCCGCGGGGTGGTGGCCTTTCAGGATACCGTCGAGAATCTGGACGCCATGGACATTACTGCCCCTTACACCCCCGGGGCGCTGCGCGGCGGCAGCCACGTCCATGTCTATAGCCCCAACGGCCAGCTGGTCAGTTTTACCTACAACGATCATGTGCTGCACGAGCGCGACCCGGCGCTGGATCTGCGCAACGTCGGCGTGGCCGCGCCGTATGGACCCGTGACGCCGCCGGGCCACCATCCGCGCGAATATGGCGGCAGCCACTGGTGCGTGCTGGTGAGCCGCACGACGCCGACTCCCGCGCCGGGCAGCGATGAGATTAATCGCGCCTATGAAGAGGGCTGGGTCGGGAACCATGCGCTGGCGTTTATTGGCGATACGCTGGCGGAAAACGGCGACAAAGTCCCGGAGCTGTTTATTGTCGAGCTGCCGCAGGATGAAGCCAGCTGGAAGCAGCCCGGCGGGGAGCCGCTGGCCGGTACCGCAACCACGATGCCCGCGCCGCCGGCGGGCGTCAGTCAGCGTCGTTTGACCTTCACCCACCATCACCGTTATCCGGGGCTGGTGAATATTCCACGTCACTGGGTGCGCGCCAATCCACAGGCTACGAGCATCGCCTTCCTGATGCGCGACGACGCCGGTGTGGTGCAGCTGTGGCTGATTTCCCCACAGGGGGGCGAGCCGCGGCAGTTGACGCATCACACGTCGGGTATCCAGTCAGCGTTTAACTGGCACCCGTCGGGAGAGTGGCTGGGCTTTGTACTGGAGGGGCGGATTGCCTGCTGTCATGCCGGCACAGGCGATATCACCTTTTTAACCGAGGCGCATGCTCATGCGCCCTCGGCGGACGCGATCGTCTTTTCGCCAGACGGTAAACAGATTGCCTGGATGGAGGAGGTGGACGGTTATCGCCAGCTGTGGGTCACGCAGACCGGGCGATAACTTACTGGGCAGGCATCGGCGCTGGCGGGATCACCGAGTTGGTCGCCAGCGTGGCCTTCTCGCTCTTTTCGACCCGAGATTTGATTGAGCTGTCGGTGCGGAACATATCCCACGGCAGCAGCAGGGTATCCATGACGGCGGTGAACGGCATGTCCAGCGCCACCAGCGATTTCACACCCCAGTTGGTATTGTTGTCCCCCAGCGTTTGCGCACTGGATCGCGTGCCCGGATAGGTTCCCTCTTTGCCACCGGTATGTGACATTACGCTGGAGCAACCGCTCAGGCTTATTATCCCGCTGAACAGGACCAGCTTTAACAGTCGTCTGCTTTTCATTGTTCTTCCATCGTCGTTTCGGGCGTTGAGATAACCTTTTAGCGGTTATATCGGGCCATCCCGTGAATGCATAGCGTTATTGCGCCGCACTGTGGCGGGCATCGCACTTTGCTTTTTGTGCTCCTCCCCCCAGTCTAAGCAATCATCGGCAAACTGCAAAAAAAAACGCCCTCAATCCCTTGAAAAGCACGGGGAGAAACCCATTTTATAGGTGTAACCCACTGAGAATACGCCTGAGGGGTATTCCGGATTACCGCGGCCTGTCCACGATGGAAGGTCATTTGATTCTCGCTGATTTTCAGGAGCTATTTATTATGCGTAACTTCGATCTCTCCCCGCTTTATCGTTCAGCCATTGGTTTCGACCGCCTGTTTAACCTGCTGGAAAACAATCAAAGCCAGAGCAATGGCGGCTACCCTCCGTATAACGTCGAGCTGGTAGACGAAAACCACTATCGCATCGCTATCGCGGTGGCTGGCTTTGCTGAAAGCGAGCTGGAGATCACCGCCCAGGACAATCTGCTGATCGTCAAAGGCGCCCACGCTGCCGAGCAGAAAGAGCGTACCTACCTGTATCAGGGGATCGCCGAGCGTAACTTCGAGCGCAAATTCCAGCTGGCGGAAAACATTCATGTCCGCGGCGCCAACCTGGTAAACGGTCTGCTGTATATCGATCTGGAACGGGTGATCCCGGAAGCGAACAAGCCGCGCCGTATCGAAATCAACTAATTGTCCCTCTCAGGCCGCGTGGCGGCCTGATGTAACAACCTGCTCGCCGTCAGGGAGCATATGCGAATTCGCGCAATTCGCAGACATTCACTCGCTTCACAGAAGGAGAAAACAGTATGCGTAACTACGATTTATCCCCCCTGCTGCGTCAATGGATCGGTTTTGACAAACTGGCCAGCGCCCTGCAAACCGCCGGTGAAAGCCAGAGCTTCCCGCCCTATAACATCGAAAAAAGCGACGATAACCACTACCGCATCACCCTTGCGCTGGCCGGTTTCCGTCAGGAAGATCTGGATATTCAGCTGGAAGGCACCCGCCTGGTGGTAAAAGGCACGCCGCAGCAGCCGGAAAAAGAGACCACCTGGCTGCACCAGGGGCTGGTGAGCCAGGCCTTCAGCCTGAGCTTCACCCTCGCCGACAACATGGAGGTCTCTGGCGCGACCTTCACCAACGGTCTGCTGCATATCGATCTGACCCGCCATGAGCCTGAGCAGATCGCCCCGCAGCGCATCGCCATCAGCGAACGACCGGCGTTAAATAGCTAATAAAGCAACCTATTGATAAAGCCCCGATTTTCGGGGCTTTTTTGTGCCGGTCTGTTTGCTGGTATTGTGCGCCAGGCTGCATACAACCCGTCTGGCAGCGGTCATAATCCCTGTTAATAATAATGTTATTCACAGGGACGATACCATGAGTGAGATAGCATTGACGGTCAGCGTACTGGCGCTGGTGGCGGTGATTGGGCTGTGGATCGGCAATGTCAAAATCCGCGGCGTCGGCTTTGGTATTGGCGGCGTGTTGTTTGGCGGCATTATCGTCGGCCACTTTGTCGATCAGGCGGGAGTCGCCCTCAGCAGCCCGATGCTGCATTTTATTCAGGAATTCGGCTTGATCCTGTTTGTCTACACCATCGGTATCCAGGTGGGGCCGGGCTTTTTCGCCTCGCTGCGGGTCTCAGGCCTGCGGCTCAATCTTTTCGCTATCCTGATCGTGATTCTTGGCGGCCTGGTCACGGCGGTGCTGCATAAACTGTTCAATATTCCTCTCCCGGTGGTGCTTGGCATCTTCTCCGGCGCGGTGACCAACACGCCGGCGCTGGGGGCCGGGCAGCAAATCCTGCGCGATCTCGGGGTGCCGTTCGAGGTGGTCGATCAGATGGGGATGAGCTATGCGATGGCGTATCCGTTCGGCATCTGCGGCATTCTGCTGACCATGTGGCTGGTGCGCCTGTTCTTTCGCATCAATGTTGAGAAAGAGGCTCAGCAATTTGAGGAGAGCAGCGGCAACGGCCATGCCCATTTGCACACCATCAATGTGCGGGTGGAGAACCCCAACCTCAACCAGATGGCGATTCAGGATGTGCCGATGCTCAACAGCGACAATATCGTCTGTTCGCGACTGAAGCGCGGTGAGCTGCTAATGGTGCCTGCGCCGGGCACCCTTATCCAGGCCGGCGATCTGCTGCACCTGGTGGGGCGGCCGGAGGATCTGCACAATGCGCAACTGGTTATCGGCCAGGAGGTGGCCACCTCGCTGTCGACGCGCGGCACCGACCTGAAGGTTGAGCGGGTGGTGGTGACTAACGAGAAAGTGCTGGGGAAGAAAATACGCGATCTGCACGTCAAACAGCGCTATGACGTCGTGATCTCCCGGCTTAATCGCGCTGGCGTCGAGCTGGTGGCCAGCAGCAGCGCCAGCCTGCAGTTTGGCGATATTCTCAACCTGGTCGGCCGTCCGGAGGCGATTGACGCCGTGGCCGCCGAGCTAGGTAACGCCCAGCAGAAGCTGCAGCAGGTTCAGATGCTGCCGGTATTTATCGGCATCGGTCTCGGGGTACTGCTGGGATCTATCCCGTTGTTTATTCCCGGCTTCCCCGCCGCCCTGAAGCTCGGGCTGGCCGGGGGGCCGCTGATTATGGCGCTGATTCTCGGGCGCATCGGGAGCATCGGCAAGCTGTACTGGTTTATGCCGCCGAGCGCCAACCTGGCGCTGCGCGAGCTGGGGATCGTGCTGTTTCTGGCGGTGGTCGGGCTGAAATCGGGGGGCGACTTTGTGGCGACCCTTACCCAGGGCGATGGCCTGAGCTGGATCGCTTACGGCATTTTCATCACCGCCATCCCGCTGCTGACGGTAGGCATTCTCGCGCGCATGCTGGCGAAAATGAACTATCTGACGCTGTGCGGCATGCTGGCCGGCTCGATGACCGACCCGCCGGCGCTGGCCTTCGCCAACAATCTGCACGCCACCAGCGGCGCGGCGGCGCTCTCTTACGCTACCGTCTATCCGCTGGTGATGTTCCTGCGGATTATCACCCCGCAGCTACTCGCCGTGCTGTTCTGGGGGCTGAGCTAGCGGGCTGTGCGCCTGGACGCGACGCAGATGGTAGTCCACCTGATACTCGCTGGCGTTGCGGAACATAACCGAATAGTTAAGAAACTCGCCGCTGTCGCTGTAGGAAAGGGAGGTAATCCGCAGCAGCGGCGTCTGCTCCGGAACGTTCATTGAGCGCGCCAGCTGCCTGTCCGCCAGCACCGGCGTCAGGGTCTCATAGTTCCCGCTGATGATGATCCCGCACTCCTTCTCAATATAATCAAATTTCGATCCCTCCAGATGGCTCAGCGACAGGTTACGGAACAGCTTCACCGGCATATAGCTATCCTCCAGCATCAGCGGCTTGCCGTCGACGAAGCGCACCCGCCGCGAGAAGTAGATCCGTTCATCAATTTTAATTCGCAGCAGGCTGGCGATGGCCGGCGGAGCAGGCATCACTTCGAAGGCCAGCACCTGGCTTACCACCTCTTTACCCTGCTTGCGCAGCACTTCCGCCAGGCCGGTGAGATTGCTGGTTTCATGATGGACGTCTTTACGCGCCACGTAGGTCCCCGAGCCGTGGCGACGGACCACCAACCCCCAGTCCACCAGCAGGTCGATGGCTTTGCGGATGGTCATGCGCGCTACCCCGAACTCCTCTGCCAGTTTTTTCTCTCCCGGCAGCGGGCTGCCGGGAGAGAAGTCGGCAGAATTCAGCCGCAGCCGCAGGCGGTCAGCAATGGATTTGTAGATCACTAATAGTCCTCTTGTACAGGAAAGAGCGAGGTTATTTTCTTCACCTGTTATTAAAAAATAAGTTTTAAGACAGCAGGTTATTATCCATTCATTAGATCGATTTCATCCTTTGACTTATTGATGTCTAACTTTTGTTAACGAAGTAGACAACTTTGGCCAAATTAAAACCATGAAAGCGATCACGAATCGCAACGGCGCGGCATGTTGTTGGACGGGCAAATTCCTATTCTCGAGTGAGGCCGGTAATCAAGAAAAAGAAGGCCATTCACCCTACGAGTTGTTACATGAGGATTTCCCAATGCTCAGTCAAATACAACGCTTTGGCGGCGCCATGTTTACCCCGGTTTTATTGTTTCCTTTCGCCGGGATCGTGGTCGGTATCGCCATTATGTTGCGCAACCCGATGTTCGTCGGCGAAGCGCTGACCGCACCCGACAGCCTGTTTGCACAGATCGTTCACATCATCGAAGAGGGCGGCTGGACCGTCTTTCGTAATATGCCGCTGATTTTCGCCGTCGGCTTGCCGATTGGCCTGGCGAAGCAGGCCCAGGGCCGGGCCTGTCTGGCGGTACTGGTGAGCTTTCTCACCTGGAACTACTTTATTAACGCCATGGGGATGACCTGGGGCCACTTCTTCGGCGTCGACTTTTCCGTTGAACCCACGGCCGGCAGCGGCCTGACGATGATTGCCGGGATTAAAACCCTCGACACCAGCATTATCGGGGCGATCGTCATCTCCGGCCTGGTGACGGCCCTGCATAATCGCTATTTCGATAAACCCCTGCCGGTATTCCTCGGCATCTTCCAGGGCTCATCGTTTGTGGTCATTGTCGCCTTCCTCGCGATGATCCCCTGCGCCTGGCTGACGCTGCTCGGCTGGCCAAAAGTCCAGCTGGGTATTGAATCGCTACAGGCCTTCCTGCGCTCTGCCGGCGCGCTCGGGGTGTGGGTCTACATCTTCCTTGAGCGCATTCTGATCCCCACCGGTCTGCATCACTTCGTCTATGGCCCGTTCATCTTTGGCCCGGCGGTAGTGGAGGGCGGACTGCAGGTCTACTGGGCAGAGCATCTGCAGGCGTTCAGCCAGAGTACGGAACCGCTGAAGACGCTGTTCCCGGAGGGCGGCTTTGCCCTGCACGGTAACTCGAAAGTGTTTGGTTCGGTGGGCATTGCGCTGGCGCTTTACTTCACCGCCGCGCCGGAAAATCGCGTCAAGGTCGCCGGCCTGCTGATCCCCGCCACGTTGACCGCGATGCTGGTCGGGATCACCGAGCCGCTGGAGTTCACCTTCCTGTTCATCTCGCCGCTGCTGTTCGCCGTCCACGCGGTGCTGGCGGCGTCCATGGCGACGGTGATGTACATCTGCGGGGTGGTGGGCAATTTCGGTGGCGGCCTGCTCGACCAGTTCTTGCCGCAAAACTGGATCCCGATGTTCCATCACCACGCCTCGATGATGTTCATTCAGATAGGTATTGGTCTCTGTTTCACCGCCCTCTACTTCGTGGTCTTCCGCACCCTGATCCTGCGTCTGAACCTGAAGACGCCGGGCCGGGAAGAGAGCGAAATCAAGCTCTACAGCAAGGCTGATTATCAGGCGTCGCGCGGTAAAACCACGGCGGCAGCCGCGCCAGAGACCCGGCTGGGCCAGGCCGCTGGCTTCATGCAGGCCCTCGGCGGCGCCAGCAACATTGAAAGTATCAATAACTGCGCCACCCGACTGCGCATCGCGCTGGTCGATATGGCGAAAACGCAAAGTGACGACGTCTTTAAAGCGCTGGGCGCCCACGGGGTAGTTCGCCGCGGCAACGGGATTCAGGTCATCGTCGGCCTGCACGTTCCCCAGGTGCGCGACCAGCTGGAAAACCTGATGAAAGATTCTCTTTCGACCGAACATACCACCATGACGGAGGCAGTATCATGAAAAAATTCTCAGTTGTTATCGCAGGCGGCGGCAGCACCTTCACCCCGGGCATTGTCCTGATGCTGCTGGCAAACCAGGATCGTTTTCCGCTGCGGTCGCTGAAATTTTACGACAACGACGGGGCGCGGCAGGAGACCATCGCCGAGGCGTGCAAAGTTATCCTCAAAGAGCAGGCGCCGGAGATTGAATTCAGCTATACCACCGATCCGCAGGCGGCATTTACCGATGTTGATTTCGTCATGGCGCATATCCGCGTCGGGAAATATCCGATGCGTGAACAGGATGAGAAAATCCCGCTGCGCCACGGCGTGCTGGGCCAGGAGACCTGCGGACCGGGCGGGATCGCCTACGGTATGCGCTCTATCGGCGGCGTGCTGGAGCTGGTGGATTATATGGAAAAATATTCGCCGAACGCCTGGATGCTTAACTACTCCAACCCGGCGGCGATTGTGGCGGAAGCCACCCGTCGTCTGCGGCCGAACGCCAAAATCCTCAACATCTGCGATATGCCGATCGGCATTGAAGGGCGGATGGCGCAGATTGTCGGCCTCAAAGACCGTAAACAGATGCGCGTGCGCTACTACGGCCTCAACCACTTCGGCTGGTGGACTTCGATTGAGGATCTCGACGGCAACGATTTGATGCCAAAACTGCGCGAATATGTGGCGAAATACGGCTATGTGCCGCCATCTAACGACCCGCACACCGAGGCAAGCTGGAACGACACCTTTGCCAAAGCGAAAGATGTGCAGGCGCTGGATCCGCAGACCATGCCGAATACCTACCTGAAATATTACCTGTTCCCGGACTACGTGGTGGCCCACTCCAACCCGGAACGCACCCGCGCCAATGAGGTGATGGATCATCGTGAGAAAAACGTCTTCAGCGCCTGCCGGGCGATTATTGCCGCCGGGAAATCCTCCGCAGGCGATCTGGAGATTGACGAGCACGCGTCGTATATCGTCGATCTGGCGACGGCCATCGCCTTTAACACGCAGGAAAGGATGCTGCTGATTGTGCCGAACAATGGCGCGATCCATAACTTTGACGCCGACGCGATGGTGGAAATTCCTTGCCTGGTGGGCCACAACGGGCCGGAGCCGCTGACGGTCGGCGACATCCCGCACTTCCAGAAAGGGATGATGAGCCAGCAGGTGGCGGTGGAAAAACTGGTGGTCGATGCCTGGGAACAACGCTCTTACCACAAGCTGTGGCAGGCGATTACCCTGTCGAAAACCGTGCCGAGCGCCTCGGTGGCGAAAGCGATCCTCGACGACCTGATTGCCGCCAATAAGGATTACTGGCCGGAGCTGCATTAATCCCCGCCGTTGACCGGCGCCCTGCGGGGCGCCGATGCTTCTCCCCGGTTCCTGATTTACGCTATGCTGAAGCCTGCTGCGCGATGAACAAGGAACCGTCATGAAAATCTCCCGCCTCGGCGAAGCGCCTGATTACCGCTTTTCGCTGGCTAACGAACGCACCTTTCTGGCGTGGATCCGCACGGCGCTCGGTTTTCTTGCCGCTGGCGTCGGTCTTGACCAGCTGGCGCCAGACTTTGCCACGCCGCTGATCCGTGAAATTCTCGCCCTGCTGCTATGCCTGTTTGCCGGCGGCATGGCCATCTATGGCTATCTGCGCTGGCTGAACAACGAGAAGGCGATGCGCCTGAAGCAGGATCTCCCCTATACCCGGACGCTGCTGGTGATTAGCATCCTGCTGCTGGCGGTGGTGGTCGCGGTGATGTTGCTGGTGCTGTATGGCGGATAAACGCCGGGCGCGGCGGGAAAGCGACCCGGGGCTACAGCCAGAGCGCACCTCCCTGGCCTGGTTTCGCACCCTGCTGGGCTATGGCGCGCTGATGGCGCTGGCGATTAAGCACAGCTGGCACCGCGCCGGACTGCCGTTCTGGCTGTCGATCGGCGTGCTGGCGATAGTGGCGGGGATCCTTTGGGGCTATACCCGCCGTCGTCATCTGATGGACGTCGACGACAGCGATTTTTTAAAGCCGCGGGCGGTTCGTGACAAATTTTTGATCGCACTCGCAGTACTTTCTCTGGCATTCCTGTTTGCTGTTACTCACCTTCAACAGATCGTTTCATTCATTAGGGATATGTCATGACAGGATGTCCGGCGAATTTGCCTCTCACTCATGCCCCCGGCCAGCAACATGACACTCCCTTTCAGGCGGTAGTGGTCGAGGCGGAGCATTGCCGCCAGCCGCAGGCGTTCTATGCGCAGCTGCGTCAACAGGGGCTTACGGCTATCCATTTTATTCCGCAGCTGGCGGCTGGCGACGCCGCGCTGTGGGGAGAGTTTCTCTGCGCGGTCTTTCACCGCTGGGTGCGGGAAGATATTGGCCGTATCAATATTTTGCTGTTTAGCGAGACGCTGAGCGCCTGGTGCGGCGAGTTGATAACGCAGGCGGGCGCGCCGGCGGCCAACAGCGCCTGCTACGGCTGTCCGTGGCTACGCCTGTGCCGCTGCGGCGAACAGGAAGACCCGCTGTGCGCGGGTTATCGGCAGTTCTACGATCTCAGCGGGCCCTATATGCGAGTGATGCGGGACCTGCGCCGACAGCAGCGGCCGCCAGAGGCGTTGATGCCGCTGCTGCGCTGAAGATTAGCGCCCCTTCGCCAGATACTGCGCCATCTCCTCTTCCGGCACCATTCCGCCGCCGGTGGCCCACACCAGGTGGGTCGCCTGCTGCAGCTGTTGCTCACTCAGTCCTTGCAGCTGATGGTACGCTTTGCTGGCGCAGACGCGCTGCGGTCCGGCCATCCCGGCCAGCGCGGAGGGCTCAAGGCGGATATTTTCCGCTGTCGCCAGCCAGCCCAACATGTCATACATCGTCTGGTCGTCAAGGGTATAGAACCCGTCGAGCAGGCGCTCCATTGCCCGGCCAACGAAGCCGGACGCCCGGCCGACCGCCAGACCGTCGGCGGCGGTCAGGTTATCAATGCCTAAATCCTGCACCGCTATCTGATCATGAAGCCCGGTGTAGACGCCGAGCAGCATGCAGGGAGAGTGGGTCGGTTCGGCGAACAGGCAGTGAACGTGGTCGCCAAAGGCCAGCTTGAGGCCAAACGCCACGCCGCCGGGGCCGCCGCCGACGCCGCACGGCAGGTAGACGAACAGCGGATGGTCGGCATCGACCACCCGTCCGGCTTTGGCGAACTGCGCCTTCAGGCGCTCGCCGGCCACGGCATAGCCGAGGAACAGCGTGCGCGAATTTTCATCGTCGATGAAAAAGCAGTTCGGGTCGGATTCCGCCGCCTTGCGTCCCTGTTCGACCGCCACGCCGTAGTCCTCTTCATACTCCACCACCGTCACGCCGTGGCTGCGCAGTTTGGCCTTTTTCCACGCCCGGGCGTCCGCGGACATATGCACGGTAACCTTAAAGCCGATGCGGGCGCTCATGATGCCGATCGACATCCCGAGGTTGCCGGTTGAGCCGACGGCGATGCTGTACTGGCGGAAGAACTGTTTAAACACCGGCGTCAGCAATTTGCGATAATCATCTGCGCTAGTCAGCAGCCCGGCCTCGAGCGCCAGCTTTTCCGCATGGGTCAGCACTTCATAAATGCCGCCGCGCGCTTTGATCGAGCCGGAGATCGGCAGATGGCTGTCTTTTTTCAGCAGCAGTTCGCCGCCAATCGGCTGGCCGAATTTTTGCTCGAGACGGTGCTTCATTGCCGGAATGGCGACCACTTCCGATTCGATGATCCCACCGCTGACGGCCGTTTCCGGGAAGGCTTCCGCCAGATAGGGCGCGAAGCGCTGAAGGCGGGCATGGGCGTCCTGCACGTCGTCGGCGGTCAGGCCGACGTAAGGCAATCCCTCCGCCAGAGGGGTGGTGGCGGGGTTAAACCAGGTGGTTTCTTTCAGGGCGATCAGATCCTGCACAAGCGGGAAGGTCGCGGTCAAGGTAGTCAATTCAGCGTGTTTCATCATACGTCTCTTTGCGCTCAGATAATGAAAGAAAGCAGGAAGGTGGCGGCCAGTGCAAGTAGCGACGCGATAAAAGTCGCCGTCGTGTAGTACTTGAACGTTTCACTGAGGCTTGCGCCGCAGTACTGTTTGACCAGCCAGAAGAGGGAATCGGTGACGATCGTGCAGCCAATGGCGCCGGAACCGATAGCAATAGCGATGATCTCCGGGCTGACGCCGGGATAGAGCGGCAGCATCGGCGCGACGATGGCGGTGGCGCCCATCATCGCCACGGTGGCGGAGCCGACGGCGGCGTGCAGGATAAGCGCCACCAGCCAGGCCAGCAGAATCGGGTGCATATCGAGGTTCGACAGGATCACCGCCAGGCTATCGGCCAGGCCGCTGGATTTTAAGATCGCGTTGAACGCGCCGCCTGCGCCGATAATCAGCAGGATGTTGGCGATCGACCCAAAGCCATTTTCAGTATGGGTTAGCAGGACGCCCATCCCCATTTGCCGACGAATGCCGAGCATGTAATACGCGACAAAGACGGCGATAAACATCGCGGTGATGGGGTTGCCGATAAATTCCAGCACCGTATACAGCGTGCCGCCTTTCGCCATGTTCAGTTCGGCGACGGTTTTCACCAGCATCAGGCCAATCGGCAGCAGTACGGTAAACAGCGTGGCGCCGAGCGACGGCAGCGTCGACGCCTCGCGGACCTCAAGATTGGCAAATTCGGCCGGGACCGGTTTGTACGGCAGGCGGTTGCCTAACGCTCGGAGAAACAGCGGGCCGCCAACCAGCGAGGCGATCAGACCGACCAGCAGGCCATAGACAATCACTGTGCCAATATCGGCGCCCAGTTTGTTAGCGACAAACAGGGCCGCCGGATGCGGAGGGACCACGCAGTGCACCGCCATCAGCGCGGTACACAGCGGAATAGCCAGCTTCAGCAGCGAGGTGTTGGTTTTTTTGGCGATGGAGAAGGCCAGCGGGATCAGCAGGACCACGCCGACTTCGACAAACAGCGTGATGCCGCAGATCAGGCCGACCAGCACCATAATCACGTCCGCCGACAGCCAGCGGCAGCGCTGCAGCGTCAGGCCGATGCGCTCCGCCGCGCCGGAGACCTCCATCATCTTGCCGAGAATGGTGCCGAGGCCGATCACCGCCGCCAGGAAGCCCAGCGTGCCGCCGATCCCGCTCTCAATGGCGTTGACCATCTCCAGCGGGCCCATTCCCATCATCGCGCCGACGAAAAAGCTCGCCAGCAGCAGCGCCAGAAAAGGATGAAACTTCAGTTTGACGATCGTTAAGACGATTAACACGATGCTGATCAGCAGCGTGCTCACAACCCAGACTTGCGAACCCATATTCCACCTCGCCTGTGAATAATCTGGCCTTATTGAAGCGAGAAACCTCATGGGCTGACAAACGATATAAATGGGCTTTAAGGTGAGGAGAATTGAATCAAATGGGTGATTTGGCTCAAAAACAGACCATTAAACATGCTGTGGGTCAAATTAATTCACCCTTTAGCGGCAAAACCGGCATGATTTTTTTATCATCAACAGCCACTGTATTTGCCAGGAGCGCTTGATGGATGTGCTAAAAAACATAGGTACCCGGCTGCTGAACGGCTGGCAGCTCTCCAGGCTGTCGACCTTTGAAGTAGCGGCGCGGCACGAGTCGTTTGCCCTGGCCGCCGACGAGCTGGCGCTCACGCCTGGCGCCGTCAGCCACCGGATTAATCAGCTGGAAGCGGAGCTGGGGATCCTGCTCTTTGTCCGCTCGCATCGCAAAGTTGAGCTGACGCGTGAAGGTAAGCGGGTCTACTGGGCGCTGAAGACGTCGCTGGATGGCCTCAATCAGGAGATCCTCGACATCAAAAACCAGGAGCTCTCCGGCAGTCTGACGGTCTACTCGCGGCCCTCTATCGCCCAGTGCTGGCTGGTGCCGGCTCTGGGAGACTTTACCCGCCGTTACCCGGCCATCTCCATCACCGTGCTGACCGGCAACGAGAACGTTAACCTGCAGCGGACGGGCATCGATCTGGCGATCTATTTTGATGATGCGCCGTCGTCGCAGCTGAGCCACCATTTTCTGATGGATGAGGCGATCGTGCCGGTATGTACGCCGAATTACGCGCACCAGCGGCAGTTAATGTCGAATCCGGGTAATCTGCGCCACTGTACCTTGCTCCACGACCGCCAGGCATGGAGCAACGATTCCGGCACCGATGAGTGGTATAGCTGGGCGCAGCAGTTTGCGGTGGACCTGCCGCCATCGTCGGGCATTGGCTTCGATCGTTCCGATTTAGCGGCGATCGCGGCGATGAACCACCTCGGGGTGGCAATGGGGCGTAAGCGGCTGGTGCAGAAGCGGCTGGAGAGCGGGGAGTTGATCGCCCCGTTTGGCGATATGACGTTGAAATGCCACCAGCACTACTATGTGACCACCCTGCCGGGTCGCCAGTGGCCGAAAATCGACGCCTTTATCGAGTGGCTGCATAGTCTGACCTGAAAATGAGCCGGGCTACCCCTCTGTGATGTTGGACAGGCCGGGTTAGGCGTCAGCCGCCACCCGGCAACATAACGGTACGGCGCCTGATAACCGCCCGGCGGCGCTGCGCTTGCGTGGGCCTACAGACGACAGAACGGTAGGCCGGGTAAGGCGTGAGACGCTTCCCGGGAAGCGGCCGCCGCGCTTATACCGGCTGCTGATGATGGGTAAAGCGCGAGGCCAGCGGCAGCCAGCACAGCAGAATCAACAGGCCCATCAGCATCATCAGCAGCCCGAGACTGCTCTGACCGGTTTGCGGCATCATTGCTGACAGCCAGGCCAGCACGCCGGAACCGATATTCTGCAAGCCGCCAACCAGCGCCCCGGCGGTACCGGCGAGGAACGGGAATGGCTCCATCGCGCCGCTGGTGGCCAGCGGGAACAGCATGCCGGCGCCAAAGAAGAACAGCGCCGCCGGCACCAGCAGGGTCCAGACGGTCATAACGCCCAGCAGCCCCGGGATCCACATCATCAGACCCGCCAGCAGGCAGCAGATAACCGATTGCCACATCAGGGTCGGGAAACGCTTGTTCGGCCGGCCGGCAAACCAGGCGCCGAAGAAGGCGGCCGGGATCGGCAGAATAAACAAAATACTCACCGCCATGCTGCTCAGGCCGAGCACCGCGCCCATCAGTACGCCGGAACAGGCTTCGAATACCGCAATCCCCGCCAGGCCGCCGATCAGCATGAGCAGGTAACAGTTAAAGGCGCCGGTGCCGAACAGCGTTTTGTAGCTGGCCAGAAGTTTGGTGCGCGGCGCGCCCTCCGGGCGCGTTTCCGGCATCCATTTCGCCATGCTAAAGGTCACCCCCGCGCACAGCACCAGCAGGAAGGCGTAACAGGCGCGCCAGTTCCACAGGGTGTCGAGGATGCCGCCGAGCAGCGGGGCAATCAGCGGGCTGACCAGAATTCCCATATTTAACAGGCTATTGGCATGACGCAGTTGGGCGCCTTCGTACAGATCGCGGGGCAGGGTGCGCGCCATCACGCCGCCGACGCCGGTGCCCATCCCCTGCATGGCGCTGGCGGCGATCAGCACCGGCAGGCTATGGGTGGTAATGGCTACCAGCGTCGCCAGCATAAAAATCGACATCCCGACGAGGATCACCGGGCGGCGACCCACGCGGTCGGAGAGCGGGCCGTAAAACAGCTGTGAAATACCGTAGGTCAGCAGGTAGGCCGCCATTACGCTTTGTACCGCCCCTTCGCGGACGTTCAGCGTGACCGCCATGTCGGCGATGGCCGGAATATAGATGGTCTGCGCCATCTGGCCGACGGCCACCAGCAGTACCAGCATCAACAACAAATTGAAGTTTTTATGCCGTTTCATGTCGATGAATACTTTGTGAGTAAATAAAAATGAAGAATATGTGACTGGCACACACCGTAAACGATGGAGGAATCTACCATATAAAAATGACATAACAACTGCAAAGTGCCGATTGTTGAGGGAATTCCAGGCAGATTATGTAAACAGGAACGGCAACTAATGTTGCCATTTCAGGCTACGCGAGGCGCAGGAGGATCGCCCCGGCGGCAATCCCGCAGGCGGCGACGATGCGCAGCGGCATCAGTTGCTCTTTCAGGACGATAAACGCGATCAGCGCGCCGAACAAAATGGAGGTTTCACGCAGCGCGGCGACCACCGCCAGCGGCGCCTGAGTCATCGCCCACAGCGCCAGGCCGTAGGAGCCCATGGTGCCGATCCCGCCGAGGATACCTATTCGCCAGTGCAGGCGTAGATAGCGGCTGGCTTCAGCGCGGCGGGTCATCATTGCCCAGCTTAGCAGGCAGAAGCCGTTCATAAAAAAGGTCCACAGGGTGTAGCCCAGCGCGGAGCCCGCCAGCCGGACGCCGGTGCCATCCACCAGCGTATAGCCGGCGATAAAGCAGGCGTTGATCAGCGCCAGCACGATGCCTTTGCGGGAGCTGGCGCGGCCGTTAAAGGCCATCGCCAGAATGGCCAGGCAGATGACGCCGATGCCCAGCCAGGCCAGCGGCGACAAACGATCGCCGAGAAACAGCACGCTTATCGCCGCCACCAGCAACGGGGCAGTCCCCCGCATCAGCGGATAGGTCTGGCTCATATCCGACACCTGATAGGTCTTCGCCACCAGCACCGTATACACCACCTGTAACGCGCACGACGCCAGCAGATAGGGGGCGCTGGCCAGCGTGGGCTGCGGGGCAAAGGGCAGCATCACCAGGGCGATCAGCGCGGCCGAGCCGCTGACGCCGATCGCCGCGTACATTTTATCGCCGCTGGCTTTGACAATAGCGTTCCAGCTGGCGTGCAGCAGGGCGGCGAACAGCAAAATGCAGAATACGGTGAGGGTCATCGCAGACAGGTTCAACAGTGAAGGTCACCGGACTGTAACACGCGCCCGCGCTGCCAGCCAGCGGGGCTACAGCGAACAAAACAGGCGATGCGTCACCCGCGATTCATCGTACACCGGGCGAAAGCCAAGTCTTTCATAAAAGGGCCAGGCCTGCGCCGGAGCGTGGGTGTTGAGAAAATCGAACCAGGCGCTGGAGTGGGTGATAACCGAGACCAGCAGCTGCTGGCCGATCCCCCGGCGGCGGTAGCGCTCGCTGATGTAGAGGTGGCGAATACGCCCGGCCCGCGGCTGGGGGCTGAAGGGATCGCTATTGATGCCGCATACCCCAACCAGCTGGTGATTCACGAAGGCGCCCAGCAGCGTTTCGCCCGGCGCGGTAAAGCGGTTTTTGCCGCTCTGCCAGTTTTCCGCCAGGCGGCGCAGCATATTGAAATGCTGTTCAAGGCTTTCGGTGCGCAGCGCCGCGAACCCCGGGGCATCCGGCGTCGTGGCGGCAATTAACAGGGGTGGCATAGCTTCCTCCATCAAGTCATCCCGGGACGCCCGGCGGGCGCCTGCAGGGGGGCGGTTTCCCGCCCCCCTCAGGTGCGACTTGAACCTGAATCAGCGGAACTGTTTCAGGACTGCATCAAGTAGTTGCAACACAGCAACCATGAGTTTCAGGATTAAAATAATAATATCCATTCCGCCCATACGCGCGTCTCCTGTGGTTAAGGAGCACAATAAGCTGACGTACCTTTCCGCTGCCCGTTGTCAGCTTATCCCTGCCTGTCGCCGGCGGCGTCGCCCTGGCCTGTGGTGGCTCCTTCCGTGGACGGCTTCCCGGCCCGCCGCCTGCAACGACAGGGGTGCGCAGCGCTGAACCACGCGTTGCCGCGCGGGCCAGTAACTGCACGTTGTTGACGTAACACAGTGTGCTCTCTCGGGGTTAAGGCACTGACGGCACCACCCGTTTCAGCCAGGACTTCGTTGCGCCGGTCAAACTTGCGGCCCCCGAATGGCACACCGTGAACACACCCAGTATAGATAAATACTGTATGGATGAACAGTATTTTTTGGACAAATCCGCCGCGCTATCCCATACTCTATGACAGAGAAAAACCGACCTTAAATTGCGCGAACTGCAGCGATCGCGTATACTTTTGGCGTTGACGTAATACAGTGTGCTTGCGGCTACCACCTGTAACCATGCTGATAAAAACCTCGCTCCGGCGGGGTTTTTTGTTTTCTGCCCTTTTGCGCCGAACTGTGATCTTTCGCGCAAATTTTCGTGGATGAAAATAAATCCATTGTGAAAACGTAAAACCTGTGTTTGTATAAATTCAGCTTATTTTTCGACACAACAGGTCCCTAATGAACGCAACCCTGATCGCTTCGACCCTACTAAAAACCGCGCCTGCCGCGGTGGTCGTCGTGTCTGTGGTGGTCGTCGTCGGCAATGCGCCGTAGGGTCCGGAACAACACGAATTCCAAACCCCGCCGGCACAAACCGAGCGGGGTTTTTTGTTGGCGAGCCCCCCGGTAAAGTCGGCCCAGAAGAAAAGGACTGGAGCATGGCAAGTTCGGGCACCACATCAAACACAATGCGCTTTACCGGCGCGCAGCTGGTTGTTCATTTACTGGAACGCCAGGGTATCACTATGGTTAGCGGCATTCCGGGCGGCTCCATCCTGCCTATCTACGATGCCTTAAGCCAGAGCACGAAGATCCGCCACATCCTGGCGCGCCACGAGCAGGGCGCGGGCTTTATCGCCCAGGGGATGGCGCGTACCGAAGGCAAACCGGCGGTCTGTATGGCCTGCAGCGGCCCGGGGGCGACGAACCTGGTGACGGCGATCGCCGATGCCCGCCTGGATTCGATTCCGCTGGTCTGCATCACCGGCCAGGTGCCGGCATCGATGATCGGCACCGACGCCTTCCAGGAAGTGGACACCTACGGCATCTCTATCCCCATCACCAAACATAACTATCTGGTGCGCGACATCGCCGAGCTGCCGCAGGTGATCAGCGACGCCTTCCGTATTGCTCAGTCCGGGCGTCCCGGACCGGTGTGGATAGACATTCCTAAGGACGTACAGTCGGCGACCATTGAGCTGGAAACGCTGCCGGAGCCGGGCGAGCGCGCCGCAGCGCCGGCATTCGCCCCCGAAAGCGTGCGCGAAGCGGCGGCGATGATCAACGCGGCGAAGCGTCCGGTGCTCTATCTGGGCGGCGGGGTGATTAACGCGCCGCAAGAGATCCGTGAGCTGGCGGAAAAAGCCAACCTGCCGACCACCATGACCCTGATGGCGCTGGGCATGCTGCCGAAGGCGCACCCGCTGTCGCTGGGGATGCTGGGCATGCATGGCGCGCGCAGCACCAACTTCATTCTGCAGGAAGCGGATTTACTGATTGTTTTAGGGGCGCGTTTTGATGACCGGGCGATTGGCAAGACCGAGCAGTTCTGCCCGAACGCGAAGATTATCCACGTCGATATCGACCGCGCCGAGCTGGGCAAAATTAAGCAACCGCACGTGGCGATTCAGGGCGATGTGGCGGAAGTCTTAGCCCAGCTGAACCCGCAGGTTGAGGCGCAGCCGCGCGAGGAGTGGCGCCAGCTGGTGGCCGACTTGCAGCGCGAATTCCCCTGCGCCATCCCGCAGGAAAGCGACCCGCTCTCCCATTATGGCCTGATTAACGCCGTGGCCGCCTGCGTGGATGATGAAGCGATCATCACCACCGACGTAGGCCAGCACCAGATGTGGACGGCGCAGGCCTACCCGCTCAACCGTCCGCGGCAGTGGCTGACCTCCGGCGGTCTTGGCACCATGGGCTTCGGCCTGCCGGCGGCGATCGGCGCGGCGCTGGCGAATCCGCAGCGCAAGGTTATCTGCTTCTCCGGCGACGGCAGCCTGATGATGAATATTCAGGAGATGGCCACCGCCGCTGAAAATCAGCTGGATGTAAAAATTATCCTGCTGAACAACGAAGCGCTGGGGCTGGTGCATCAGCAGCAGAGCCTGTTCTATCAGCAGGGGGTTTTTGCCGCCACCTATCCGGGGATGATTAACTTTATGCAGATTGCCGCCGGTTTTGGCCTGCAAACCTGTGATTTAAATAACGAAGCCGATCCGCAGGCAGCGCTGCAGGCGATCATTGACCGTCCGGGGCCGGCGCTGATCCACGTGCGCATCGACGCGCAGCAGAAAGTGTATCCGATGGTACCGCCGGGTGCGGCTAATACTGAAATGGTGGGGGAATAAGCCATGCAAAAACACTGTGATAACGTCATCCTGGAACTCACCGTCCGCAACCACCCCGGCGTCATGACCCACGTCTGCGGGCTTTTTGCCCGCCGCGCGTTTAACGTCGAAGGTATTCTCTGTCTACCGATTCAGGGCAGCGAACACAGCCGCATCTGGCTGCTGGTGAACGACGATCAGCGTCTCGGGCAGATGATTAGCCAGATTGAAAAGCTGGAAGATGTCACCAAAGTGGCGCGTAACCAGTCCGATCCCACCATGTTTAACAAAATTGCGGTGTTCTTCGAGTAACGCTCAAGGCTTGAACAGCTAGGCGCTTACCGCTAAGGTAAGCGCCTTTGCCGGATGGCGCTGCGCTAATCCGGCCTACAGGGAGTGAATCCGTAGGCCGGATAAGGCGTTTACGCCGCCATCCGGCGCTTTCAGGCACCAGGAAACACCATGACCACCATCGCCCTTATTGACGATCATTTGATTGTCCGCTCCGGCTTTGCTCAGCTGCTGGGGCTGGAAACTGATTTTCAGGTTGTCGCCGAATTTGGCAGCGGCCGCGAGGCGCTGGCGGGGTTGCCGGGGCGCGGCGTTCAGGTCTGTATCTGCGATATCTCGATGCCGGATATTTCCGGGCTGGAGCTGCTCAGCCAGCTGCCGAAGGGGATGGCGACCATCATGCTGTCGGTGCACGACAGCCCGGCGCTGGTCGAGCAGGCGCTCAACGCCGGCGCGCATGGCTTTCTGTCGAAACGCTGCAGCCCGGACGAACTTATCGCCGCGGTGCGCACGGTGGCGGCGGGCGGCTGCTATCTCACGCCGGATATCGCCATGAAGCTGGCCGCCGGGCGTCAGGATCCGCTCACCAAACGCGAACGTCAGGTGGCGGAAAAGCTGGCGCAGGGCATGGCGGTAAAAGAGATCGCCGCTGAGCTCGGGCTGTCGCCGAAAACCGTCCACGTTCACCGCGCCAACCTGCTGGAAAAGCTGGGCGTCAGCAATGACGTCGAGCTGGCGCGCCGCATGTTTGACAGCTGGCAATGAAGACCTTACTCCCGCGCCTGCTGTCGGTGATCGGCTGCGCCTTTATCTTCGCCGCCGCCTGGTTTTGTCTGTGGAGCATCAGCCTGCATCTGGTGGAGCGCGCCGATCTGGCGGTGCTGCTGTTCCCCTTCGGCCTGCGGCTGGGGCTGATGCTCCAGTGCCCGCGCGGCTACTGGCCGGTGCTGCTGGGAAGCGAGTGGCTGCTGATCTTCTGGCTGACGCAGGAAGTGGCGCTGGCGCATCCGATAATATTGATGACCGGAAGTCTGCTGACCCTCCTGCCGGTGGCGCTGATCTCGCGATATCGCCAGCAGCGCGACTGGCTGACGCTTCTGCGTCAGGGCGGGGCGTTAATGGCCGCCGCGCTGCTGCAATCGCTGCCCTGGCTGGCGGAGGGGGACGAGGGGCTTAACGCCCTGCTGTTGACGCTCACCGGCGGCCTGACCCTGGCGCCGACCTGTCTGGTGTTCTGGCACTACCTCACCAGCACCGTCTGGCGGCCGCTGGGGCCGTCGCTGGTGGCGCAGCCGGTAAACTGGCGCGGGCGGCATCTGATCTGGTATCTGCTGTTATTCACCATAAGCCTGTGGCTGCAGCTTGGGCTGCCCGCCGAGCTCTCCCGCTTTACCCCGTTTTGCCTCGCGCTGCCGATTATCGCTCTGGCCTGGCACTACGGCTGGCAGGGAGCGCTGATCGCTACGCTGATGAACGCGATCGCCCTGATTGCCAGCCAGACCTGGCACGATCACCCCGTCGATCTCCTGCTTTCGCTGCTGGCGCAGAGCCTCACCGGGCTGCTGCTGGGGGCGGGGATCCAGCGATTGCGCGAGCTGAACCAGTCGCTACAGAGCGAGCTGGCGCGCAATCGGCGGCTGGCGGATCGTCTGCTGGAGACTGAAGAGAGCGTGCGCCGCGACGTTGCCCGCGAGCTCCACGATGATATCGGGCAGACCATCACGGCAATACGCACCCAGGCGGGGATCGTCCAGCGGCTGGCGCCGGACAACGCCAGCGTTCGCCAGAGCGGCCAACTGATTGAACACCTGTCGCTGGGGGTGTATGACTCGGTGCGTCGCCTGCTGGGCCGTCTTCGTCCGCGCCAGCTTGACGACCTGCCGCTGGAGCAGGCGGTACGTTCTCTGATGCGCGAAATGGAGCTGGAGGACCGCGGCATCGTCAGCCATCTCGACTGGCGGATTAACGAGGCGGGGCTGAGCGAAAACCAGCGCGTGACCCTGTTCCGCGTCTGCCAGGAGGGACTGAACAATATCGTCAAGCATGCCAGCGCCAGCGCCGTTACCCTGCAGGGCTGGCAGCAGGAGGAGCGACTGATGCTGGTGCTGGAGGATGACGGCTGCGGCCTGCCGCCGGGCTCCAGCGCGCAGGGGTTCGGTCTGACCGGCATGCGCGAGCGCGTGACCGCCCTGGGGGGCACGCTGACGATCTCCTGCACCCACGGTACCCGGGTGTGCGTCAATCTACCGCTGCGTTACGCCTGAGAGGATCGCCGATGTTCGCCTTTTTAAAAGCCCCGCCGGACGCCGCGTCGATTAGCGATAAACGCGAGCTTGATGCGCGTTATCGCTACTGGCGTCGCCATATCCTGTTGACCATCTGGCTGGGCTACGCGCTGTTCTATTTCACCCGCAAAAGCTTTAACGCCGCGGTTCCTGATATTCTCGCCAGCAACGTGCTGACCCGCAGCGATATCGGGCTGCTGGCCACGCTGTTCTACATCACCTACGGACTGTCGAAATTTTTCTCCGGTATCGTCAGCGACCGCTCCGACGCCCGCTATTTTATGGGGCTGGGGCTTATCGCCACCGGGGTGGTGAATATTCTGTTCGGTTTTTCTTCCTCACTGTGGGCCTTCGCCCTGCTGTGGGCGCTGAACGCCTTCTTCCAGGGGTGGGGCTCGCCGGTCTGCGCCCGGCTGCTGACGGCCTGGTATTCACGCACCGAGCGCGGCGGCTGGTGGGCGCTGTGGAATACGGCGCATAACGTTGGCGGCGCGCTGATCCCGATGGTGGTGGGGGCGGCGGCGCTACATTACGGCTGGCGCGCGGGGATGATCATCGCCGGGGGCCTGGCGATCCTCGCCGGATTATACCTGTGCTGGCGACTGCGGGATCGTCCGCAGGCGGTGGGGCTACCCGCCGTCGGCGACTGGCGTCACGATGCGCTGGAGATTGCCCAGCAGCAGGAGGGCGCCGGACTGACGCGTAAAGAGATCCTCACCCGCTACGTGCTGGCCAACCCCTATATCTGGCTGCTGTCGCTGTGCTATGTACTGGTGTACGTGGTGCGGGCGGCGATTAACGACTGGGGCAATCTGTATATGTCGGAGACGCTTGGCGTTGATCTGGTGACCGCTAACTCAGCGGTAACCATGTTCGAGCTGGGCGGATTTATCGGCGCGCTGGTGGCGGGGTGGGGCTCGGATAAGCTGTTTAACGGCAATCGCGGGCCGATGAACCTGATCTTCGCCGCCGGAATTTTGCTGTCGGTTGGCGGCCTGTGGCTGATGCCGTTCGCCAGCTACGTGATGCAGGCGGCCTGCTTCTTCACCACCGGTTTCTTCGTCTTCGGCCCGCAGATGCTGATCGGCATGGCGGCGGCGGAGTGTTCGCATAAAGAGGCCGCCGGGGCGGCCACCGGGTTTGTCGGCCTGTTCGCGTATCTTGGCGCGTCGCTTTCCGGCTGGCCGCTGGCGCAGGTAATGGATATCTGGCACTGGACCGGATTCTTCGTGGCGATCGCGATTGCCGCCGGCATTTCCGCGCTGCTGCTGCTGCCGTTCTTAAACGCCCAGGCGCCGCGCGCGGCCAGTGAAGCGTGATGCATCTCACTCTTTCGCCGCGAATGGGGCAAAACTAAGAAATTTTCCCGGTTTCACCTGGACGCCGTCTCAGGCCAGACGGCGCGCTGATTTTTACAATGCCTGGCTATGACGCAGGCATAAAAAATCAGCTCAGGAGATACCCATGCTGGCCTTTCTGAATCAGGTTCGTAAGCCGACCCTGGATCTGCCGCTCGACGTGCGGCGCAAAATGTGGTTCAAACCTTTCATGCAGTCCTATCTGGTGGTCTTCATCGGCTACCTGACCATGTACCTGATCCGCAAGAACTTTAATATTGCGCAGAACGACATGATCTCCACCTACGGGTTGAGCATGACGCAGCTGGGGATGATTGGCCTGGGCTTCTCCATTACCTACGGCGTAGGGAAAACCCTGGTTTCCTACTATGCCGATGGCAAAAACACCAAGCAGTTCCTGCCGTTTATGCTGATCCTCTCCGCCATCTGCATGCTGGGCTTTAGCGCCAGCATGGGCGCGGGTTCCACCAGCCTGTTCCTGATGATCGCCTTCTATGCGCTGAGCGGCTTTTTCCAGAGCACCGGCGGCTCGTGCAGTTATTCCACCATCACCAAGTGGACGCCTCGTCGTAAGCGCGGCACCTTCCTCGGCTTCTGGAATATCTCTCACAACCTCGGCGGCGCCGGCGCGGCGGGCGTGGCGCTGTTTGGCGCCAACTATCTGTTCGACGGCCACGTGATCGGCATGTTTATCTTCCCGTCGATTATTGCGTTAATCGTCGGCTTTATTGGCCTGCGCTATGGTAGCGACTCCCCGGAATCCTATGGCCTCGGCACGGCGGAAGAGCTGTTTGGCGAAGCGATCAGCGAAGAGGATAAAGAGACCGAAGAAAACGCGATGACCAAGTGGCAGATCTTTGTTGAGTACGTGCTGAAAAACAAAGTGATCTGGCTGCTGTGCTTCTCCAACATCTTCCTCTATGTGGTGCGTATTGGTATCGATCAGTGGTCCACCGTGTATGCCTTCCAGGAGCTGAAGCTGTCTAAAGAGGTGGCGATTCAGGGCTTTACCCTGTTTGAAGTCGGCGCCCTGGTTGGCACGCTGCTGTGGGGCTGGTTGTCGGACCTGGCCAACGGCCGCCGCGCGCTGGTGGCCTGCATCGCGCTGGCGCTGATTATCGCCACCCTCGGCGTTTATCAACATGCCAGCAACCAGTACGTCTATCTGACCTCGCTGTTTGCGCTGGGCTTCCTGGTGTTTGGTCCGCAGCTGCTGATCGGCGTCGCCGCCGTCGGTTTCGTACCGAAAAAAGCGATCGGCGCCGCCGATGGGATCAAGGGTACTTTCGCCTATCTGATCGGCGATAGCTTCGCCAAGCTGGGCCTCGGGATGATCGCCGACGGCACGCCGGTCTTCGGTCTCACCGGCTGGGCCGGCACCTTTGCGGCGCTGGACGCCGCCGCCATCGGCTGTATCTGCCTGATGGCCATCGTGGCTATCTTCGAAGAGCGTAAAATTCGCCGCGAGAAAAAGAACCGTATTTTGCAGACCGCCTGATTCACCAGGTATTGGGTAACCTTGCCCGGCCTTCGCGCCGGGCTTTTTTATTTCTTGCGCATTATGCCAGGTCCGGCAGTCGACAGCAGGCAAATTCCCATTATGATAGTCAGGCCGCGATTGGATGAGAGGATGCATGATCTGGATAGGACTGGCCACCCTGGTAGTGGTGTTTGTTGTGGGATTTCGGGTGCTTACCTCTGATTCACGCCGCGCGATCCGCCGCCTGAGCGAACGCCTTGGCATTACGCCCGTCCCGCTGGAATCGATGATCGATCAGCTGGGTAAAACCGCCGGCAATGAGTATTTGCGTTACCTGGAACGGCCGAATGAAGCGCATCTGCAGAACGCCGCGCAGGTGCTGCTGATCTGGCAGGTTGCGATTGTCGACGCCAGCGAAAAAAACCTGCATTACTGGTATCGCCTGATGCAAAAAGCGCGTTTAGCGGCGCCGATCACCGACGCGCAAATCCGTCTGGCGCAAGGGTTTCTGCGCGAGCTGGATCCGGATGTGAGCGATTTGCATAACCTTCAGCAGCGCTATAACGACCTGTTTCTCCCGGAAGACGGCGTGCACTGGTTGCACTGATATCATTGTTATCCGGCCTGTGGTTCAAAACCATATCTCCCTTACGTTCCTTGTAGGCCGGATAAGCGTAAGCGCCATCCGGCAGAATAACTACAGTAGGATTTTCAGGCCGTGTTTTTGTACGACGCTAAGCAATTTTAATGACATTCCGCTCGGTCGTTTAGCGCCAGTCTCCCATTTTTGCACGGTAGACACACTGGTATTCAGATAACGAGCGAACACGGGTTGGCTAACATTGAGTTTTTCACGTAGCGCTTTAATTTCAATGGGTTGAAGTGCGGCTACGCTACCGAGACATGATTCATCAAAATGGCGCATTGTTTCCTGTGGGATTGCGCCAACGCTGAATAGCCCCGACGCAGCGCTATGGATCGCTTCGAAAGCCGGGCTTTTGTATTTATTTTTTGCTGTCATCGCAAATCTCCACCAATTCTTTACTTTTAACTAAGGCCGTCGTTTTCTCTTCAGAGAGATTGGCATAGTGTTTTGCTAACTCACGAAACCCCATTAATTCGCGATGGTTGATATTGGCCATATCCTGTTTGGCATATAGAAAGGTATAAAACCAATACCCTGCGCTTTTGGTAAGGATGATTGCGCGATCGCGATTCTTGTTGAGTCGCCTTTTATAAACCCCTCCTCCTAAATCAACCACTTTGCCCTGAAGCGCAGATTGAATTGCCTGATAGAGCTCGTCGTCGGAAATGCCATGAGAGCTAGCCTCTCTGGCGAACCATTTGGTTTTAAAGATACGCATTGCTGACATCCTGTCGTTAAAAGTATAGCACATAGTGCTACATTAAATTCTCCTGAGATTTGTTAAGGCGATAGCAAGCATCGTTTTTTTAAACATGCGAGCAGCTACGCATCCTCTTATGAAAAGCGAGAAGAGTTGCGAAAACGTTAAATGCGTCACAAACAAAATGTTACACTGCGCAGCTTTCCGCCACTTTCTTCGCAGGTCACTCATGAGTCATTCAAATGAAGCCAAAACCCACGCACGCGAGCTCGCGCGACCAAACTGGTCGGCAGTTTTCGCGGTTGCTTTCTGCGTCGCCTGCCTGATTACCGTCGAATTTCTACCGGTCAGTCTGCTGACGCCGATGGCGCTGGATTTAGGCATCTCCGAAGGGATGGCCGGGCAGTCGGTGACGACGACGGCGTTCGTCGCGATGTTTTCCAGCCTGTTTATCACCTCCGTTATTGGCAAAACCGATCGCCGCTACGTGGTGATCCTCTTTTCGCTGCTGCTGACCCTTTCCTGCCTGTTGGTGTCCTTTGCCGATAGCTTCACCCTGCTGCTGCTGGGACGCGCCTGTCTGGGGCTGGCGCTCGGCGGTTTCTGGGCGATGTCAGCCTCGCTGACCATGCGTCTGGTGCCGATGCGCGTGGTGCCGAAAGCGCTGTCGATTATCTTCGGCGCGGTATCCATCGCGCTGGTGATCGCCGCCCCGTTGGGCAGTTTTCTTGGCGGGCTTATCGGCTGGCGCAACGTGTTTAACGGCGCGGCGGTGATGGGCGTGCTGTGTACGATCTGGGTGCTGAAAGCGCTGCCGTCGCTGCCGGGTGAATCGGCGGCTCAGCAGCAAAAAATGTTTGGCCTGCTGAAGCGGCCGGGGGTGATGGCCGGCATGTGCGCCATTTTCATGGCTTTTGCCGGACAGTTCGCCTTCTTTACCTATATTCGCCCGGTGTACATGACCCTCGCCGGGTTTGATGTCGATGGCCTGACGCTGGTGCTGCTGAGCTTTGGTATCGCCAGCTTCATCGGCACGTCGCTCTCCTCGGTGCTGCTCAAACGCTCGGTGAAAGCGGCGCTGGCGATTGCGCCGCTGGTGCTGACCGCCTGCGCGGCGGCGCTGGTGCTGTGGGGTGAAAGCAAAATCGTCGCCTCGACGGTGGCGATCATCTGGGGCTTCGCGTTCGCCTTGATCCCGGTGGGGTGGTCAACGTGGATCACCCGTTCCCTCTCCGATCAGGCGGAAAAAGCCGGGTCGATTCAGGTGGCGGTGATCCAGCTGGCCAACACCTGCGGGGCCGCTGTCGGCGGCATTGCGCTTGACCATTTAGGCCTGCTGTCGCCGCTGGTGTTGTCCGGGGTATTGATGCTGTTTACCGGCCTGCTGGTGGCGACCAAAGTGAAGGTGAATTCACCCGCTTAAGGCCGCTCGCCTTTTGCCAGCCGGGCGTTGATATCCGCAATCACCCCCGGCAGGTCCGCCAGGGTATCAACCACATAATGCGCCCCGGCGGCATACAGCTTGCCTGCCGCCCGCTCGCGACGGGTGGCGATTTCCTCTTTCGACATCGCCTGATACGCCTCCCAGGTGGCGCCAAATTCATTTCCCGACACCGCCAGGCCGACGCTCCACATCCCGGCATGTAACCCTTCGCTGATGCCCGGCGCGGCGTCGTCGACCTTCACGCAGTGGGCCACATCGTCTATGCCCAGGGCAATCACGTTCTGCAGCGCCATCCACGGCCCGGGACGCCCGCCGGCGGCAAGGTCATCGGTGGCGACCCAGTGGTCCGGGGCATAGCCCTGGGCGGCAGCGGCTGGAACCAGTTTTTCCATCACCGGGCGCGGATAGCCCGAGCAGGAGCCGATCTTCAGTCCGTCGGCGCGCAGCGCGGCGAGGGTGTCGACCACGCCGGCGATCGGAGCGGAAAAATCGACAACCTTAGCGATTTGCAGCGGCATAAACGCGGCGTAGATCGCATCGATATCAGCGGCCGTCATCGCCCGACCAAATTTCGCCTGCCAGCGGCTGTCGACCGACGGCAGTTTGCCCAGCGCCTCAATGTGCTGCCATTTGCCAAGCCCCATCGGCACGCGGGCCTCTTCAAGGGTGATCTCCATATCGAAGGCCTGGCGGAAGGCCTCGACGAAAATTTGCGTCGGCGCGAAGGAGCCGAAGTCCACGGTGGTGCCGGCCCAGTCGAGAATGAGTGCGGTGATACGGTTCATGGCGGTTCCTTATTGTTTCCAGTACATGGCGTTGTCGATGGCCGCCAGCAGGGCGGTGATGTCGGCGTCGTAGACTTCGCCGATGTTGCCGATGCGGAAGCAGTCGCTTTGCGACACTTTGCCCGGATAGATCACGAAGCCCTGATCTTTCAGCTTCTGGTAGAAGGTGTGAAAGCGATACTGCGGCGCATCCGGTGAATAAAAGGCGGTAATGATCGGCGAGTGCAGGCTGTCGTCGAGCAGCGGCCGGAAGCCGAGCGCGCGCATTCCGGCTACCAGTCGGCGCTGATTGCGGGTATAGCGCTGATGGCGGGCGCTGACGCCGCCCTCCTGGGCCAGCTCTTTCAGCGCCTGGGCGAAGGCCAGCACGGTATGGGTCGGCGAGGTGAAGCGCCACTTGCCGTGGTTATCCTCCATACAGCGCCACTGGGCGTAAAGATCCAGCGACAGCGAGCGCGAGCGGCCTTTGCAGGCGGCCAGCTCCGATTCGCGGGCGATGACGAAGGCGAAGCCCGGCACGCCCTGAATGCACTTGTTGGCAGAGCTTATCAGGTAGTCAATATTCAGCGCGGCGATATCCAGCGGAATGCCGCCGAAGCTGCTCATCGCATCGACGATATAGCGTTTGCCATACTCTTTCGCCAGCGCGGCCACCTCTTCAATCGGGTTGAGCATCCCGGTGGTGGTTTCGCTATGTACCATCGCGATATGGGTGATCGCCGGGTCATCCTGCAGGATCCGCGCGATCGCCGCGGCGTCCGGGCGGGCGACTTCGCCGCAGTCGTAAGGGTGGAAGGCGATACCCATCCGCTGCGCCATCTCAATCATGCGCGCGCCATAGGCGCCATTGCTGACGATCAGCACTTTGCCCTGTTCGCCGATGACGCTGCCGAGCACCGCTTCGACCGCGTAGCTGCCGCTGCCCTGCAGCAGCACCGCCGTATACCCGGCGGCCGGGGTGGCCAGCTGCACCAGCTGCTGACGAATGGTCTGTACCACGCCGAGGTTGTAATCATCATCCCAGGTGCAGCTATCGAATAACATCGCCTCTTTCACCGTGCGGGAGGTGGTTAGCGGGCCGGGGGTCAGCAGCAGGTAGTTCCGAGAAGTCATTTGTCTCACCATTTGGTCTATACCAGATTGGTATTTATCATGGAGACAAAGCCGGGGCAGGGTCAAAGGAAATGTGGCGCTGCAACAAAAAATTCATCTGGCTATGTATAATGAGCGCACCAAAAGTGGCAGCGAGTAAACATGAAATCACCCTCTGGCGAGATGCCGCAATACCTGATGATTAAGGCGCAGCTGCAGGCACGTATTCAAAACGGCGCCCTCAAAAGCGGCGATAAATTGCCTTCCGAGCGCGAGCTGTGCGCGTTGTTCAACACGACCCGTATCACCGTGCGCGAGAGCCTGGCGCAGCTGGAGGCCAGCGGCGTGATCTACCGCGCCGACCGCCGCGGCTGGTTTGTGACGCCGGAGCGGCTGTGGCTGGATCCGACACAGAACACCAACTTCCACAAGCTGTGTCTCGAGCAGGGACGTGAGCCGAAAACGGTGCTGCTTGATGGCCGGTTATCCGCCGTGCCGCTGGATGTGATGGCGCCGCTGGCGCTGCAGCCCTTCGATCAGGTCTACCTGCTGACCCGCCTGCGCTATGCCGACGGGCGTCCGGTGTGCTATTGCGAAAACCACTGCCTGCCGGCCCGGGTGCCGGAGCTGCTGCGCCACGATCTCAACGGCAGTCTGACCGAGATTTATCAGAGCCAGTACGACCTGATCTATACCAGTATGCATTTGTCGTTTTATCCCACCTCCATGCCGCCGCAGGCCGCAGCGGCGTTGGGGGTGATGGAGGGGCGCCCGGCGCTGCTGCTGCGCAGGCTGAATTACGATCAGCACGGGCGTATTCTTGATTACGATATCGAATACTGGCGGCATGACAGCCTGCGAATCGAAGTCGATACCCATTGATTTTATTGCATTAATCCTTCCCGTGTCCCCGGTGGCGTCAGCGTTAACCGGGGCTATGCCTCCCCCTCGTTTTAACTCTTTCGACACACTTCTTTCATCGTTTTGTCATAAACCCCCGGTAGCGTGAAGGTAAATCTGGTCTACACCAGAATAACTAACTGCGATGAGGCTAACACGATGAAACTCTCCCGACTTGCCCTGCTGTCCCTGTTCGCGCTGACCAGCTCCCCGGTTTGGGCGGACGGCGTCGTCACGGTTTACTCCGCCGACGGCCTGCATGACGGCGATAACAGCTGGTATCAGAGCCAGTTCGACGCCTTCACCAAAGCGACGGGCATCAAAGTGCAGTATGTGGAAGGCGGCTCCGGCGCGATTGTCGAGCGTCTGGCGAAGGAGCGCACCAATCCGCAGGCCGACGTACTGGTCACGGTGCCGCCGTTTATCCAGCGCGCCGCGAAAGAGCAGCTGCTGGCCACCTTTACTCCACAGGGCAGCGCGCAGATCCCTGGCGCCAACGACCGCTATTCGCCGCTGGTGAACAACTATCTGACCTTCATCTATAACGGTCAGTTGCTGAAAACCGCGCCGGCCAGCTGGCAGGATCTGCTGGATAGCCGCTTTAAGAATAAGCTCCAGTATTCCACGCCGGGCCAGGCGGGGGACGGCACCGCGGTGATGCTGCAGGCCTTCCACAGCCTTGGCGGTAAAGACGCTGGCTTTGCCTATCTTGGCAAGCTCCAGGCCAATAACGTCGGCCCATCGGCCTCCACCGGCAAGCTGACGGCGCTGGTCAACAAAGGCGAGCTGTACGTCGCCAACGGCGATCTGCAGATGAACCTGTCGCAGATGGCGCGTAACCCGAACGTGAAAATTTTCTGGCCGGCGGATGATAACGGCGAGCGCAGCGCGCTGGCGCTGCCCTACACCATCGGGCTGGTGCAGAACGGGCCGAACAGCGAAAACGGCAAAAAGCTGATTAATTTCCTGCTGGATAAACCGGCGCAATCCAGCGTCAGCGCGCGCTCCTGGGGCTTACCGGTACGCAACGACGTGGCGCCGGATGACGCTAACTTTAAGGCGGCGCAGGCGGCGCTCGACGGCGTGAAGCGCTGGGAACCCAACTGGGACGACGTTGCGCTTTCTCTCTCGGCGGATATCGCCCGCTGGCATAAAGTGACCGATAGCGAGTAAGCCTGATGTTAATGAAAACGACCGTCACGCCTTCCCCATCGCTGGCGGGGACTTCCGGGATCACCCTGGACTCGCTGCGCGTTTCCTACCACGGCAACGTGGTCTTAAAACCGCTGTCATTGACCATTGAACCCGGTGAGGTGCTGGCGCTGATTGGCCCTTCCGGTTCCGGGAAAACCACCGTGCTGCGGGCGATTGCCGGATTTGTGCAACCGGCTGGCGGGCGGATCCTGATCGGCGACACGGACGTCACCCACCTGCCGCCTTACCAGCGCGGGCTGGCGATGGTGGTGCAGAACTACGCGCTGTTTCCCCATATGAAGGTGGAAGACAACGTCGCCTTCGGCCTGCGGGCGCAAAAGCAGCCCAGGGCGCTGATCGCCGGGCGGGTGACTGAAGCCTTAAAAATCGTTGGTATGGCGGACTACGCCACCCGCTATCCGCATCAGCTTTCCGGCGGCCAGCAGCAGCGCGTCGCGATAGCCCGCGCCATTGCCGTGCGTCCTCGGGTGTTGTTGCTTGATGAACCGCTGTCGGCGCTGGATGCGCAAATTCGTCATAACATGGTGGAAGAGATTGCCCGTCTGCACCGCGAACTGCCGGAGCTGACCATCCTCTACGTCACCCACGATCAGACCGAAGCGCTCACTCTGGCGGATAAAATCGGCATTATGAAAGACGGGTCGCTGATCGCCCATGGCGAAACGCACGAGCTGTACCACTATCCGCCGAACCGCTTTAGCGCCGAATTCCTCGGCCGCGCCAATATCCTGCAGGCGACGGCGCTGACCGATAGTCTTCAGCCGGGTCTGGTTAACGTGAGCTGCGGCGGCGGCCTGGTTAACGCCTTCAGCCGGGGCGGGCTGCATGGCAACAACAAGCTGTTATGCATTCGCCCGCAGCATATGAGCCTGGCGCCGCGATCGGCAACCAGTAATCGCCTCAACGCCACCCTGACTTCGGTACACTGGCAGGGCGATCTGACGCATCTGCTGTGCGACGTCGCGGGCGAAGCGGTGCGGATCGTCATGACTCACGTCAACCCCCTGCCGCGCGCGGGCGACAAGCTGGGGCTCTACTTCGAACCTGGCGATGCGGTTCTGATCGAGGAGCAATGATGGCGCAAACCTTAATCCTTACGCGCCCGGCGCGAAACCTGCGCCCTTACCTGTGGCTGGCGTTGCCGCTATTGGTGCTGGCGACGCTGTTTTTCTATCCGCTGTTGCTGATCGCCGAACAGGCGCTGCGCGACGCCAGCGGTAACCTGAGCCTCGAAACCTTCTGGCAGGTGATTCACTCAAAACGCTTTATTGGCGCGCTGCTCAATACCTTACAGATTGCGGTGTTCGCTACCCTTGGCTGCCTGGTGCTCGGCAGCGTTTTGGCGCTGATTCTGGTTTTTATTCCGTTCCCCGGCAGCCAGCTGATTTGCCGGGTGATCGATACTTTTATTGCGCTGCCGACCTTCCTTATCACTCTTGCGTTCACCTTTATTTACGGCTCGGCGGGGCTGCTCAACGGCGCCCTGATGGCGCTATTCGCCTTTGAACTGCCGCCGGTGGACTTCCTCTATTCGATTAACGGCGTGATCCTGGCGGAGATCACCGTCTTTACGCCGCTGGTGATGCGCCCGTTGATGGCCGGACTGCGGCAGATCGATAAGAGTCAGCTGGAAGCGGCGAGTATTCTTGGCGCTCACCCGCTGCGGGTGATGACCCAGGTTATCTTCCCGGCGGCGCTGCCGGCGCTGATGGCGGGGGGCAGCCTGTGCCTGCTGTTGACCACTAACGAGTTCGGTATCGTGCTGTTTATCGGCGCCAAAGGGGTCAATACCCTGCCGATGATGGTCTACAGCAAGGCGATTCTGGAGTCGGATTACAGCGTGGCCTGCATGATCGCGCTGATGAATATTCTGCTGTCGCTGGGGCTGTTTATGCTCTATCGGCTGGCGGCGGCGCGCACTGGCGTAAGGAGTTAACGATGTTGATTTGGTCGCGTAAAGGCCGCGCGGCGGCGGGCGCGCTGGCGGTGACGCTCTTTGCCGGCATCTTCCTGCTGCCGCTGGCGGTGATTTTGCTCTCCAGCCTGAGCCAGCAGTGGAACGGCCTGCTGCCCACCGGCTTTACCTTCGCCCACTTTGTTAACGCTTTTCGCGGCGCGGCGTGGGATTCGCTGTTTTCCAGCCTGATGGTGGGCTTCTGCGCCAACCTGCTGGCGCTGCTGTGCGGGATGTGGGCGGCGCTGGCGCTGCGCCAGACGGGCGCGAAGCTGCAGAAATATCTTGGGTTGATGTTTTATCTGCCCAGCGCCATCCCCTCGGTTTCCGTGGGACTGGGCATTCTGGTGGCCTTCAGCCAGGGGCCGCTGCAGATGAATGGCACCTTCTTTATCGTCCTGGCGGCGCATTTCGTGCTGATCTCGGCCTTTACCTTCAGCAACGTGACCACCGGGCTGGCGCGAATTTCCGCTGATATTGAAAACGTCGCCTCCAGCCTGGGCGCTTCCCCGTGGTACCGCCTGCGCCATGTGACGCTGCCGCTGATGACGCCATGGATGATCTCGGCGTTGGCGCTGAGTTTATCGCTGTCGATGGGGGAGTTGGGAGCGACGGTGATGATCTATCCGCCGGGCTGGACCACCCTGCCGGTGACCATTTTCAGCCTGACCGATCGCGGTAATATCGCCGATGGCTCGGCGCTGACCATCGTGCTGGTGGGCGTCACGCTGCTGTTGATGATGAAGCTGGAGCGCATCGCCCGTCGTTTGTGTCAGAGATAAAGAGTGGATGTCGTCATGCGGGGCTGGCGGCAGACTGACCGGCGGCGCTGCGCTTGCCGGGCCTGGGGGAGATATCCCTTAGTCCGCTTCAGAAACGTAGGCCGGATAAGGCATTTATGCCGCCATCCGGCACTACCGCGGGTATGGAGCTTGAAGTGTCCTGCCCGGCGGCGCTGCGCTTGCCGGGCCTACAGGGGGAGCCCGCAGGAAGGAACGTAGGCCGGATAAGGCATGTATGCCGCCATCCGGCATAAATGGAGCGCACCAGTCGTAGCCCGGCTAAGCGTAGCGCCAGCCGGGAACGCTCCTTCGACAACGCTATCGCATCAGAACCACGCCTCAAACATCCCGCCGACGTTCAGCGAATCCAGCTGCTGGTCTTTGGTGCCGTTGACCTTCGCGGTATGCTCGTTGTCCACCTGACCGCCGGTCACGTAGAAGCGCAGCATCGGACGGAACTCCGGCCCCATGCCGATGGCGATGTTCTGCGACAGCGTCAGCTTCCAGCCGTGGTTATCCCCGCCCTGGTCGTAGTCCACGCGCTGGTAGCCCGCTTCCAGCCAGGTGGAGTGCACGTCGTTCCAGAAGTACATCGGCCGCACGATGGCGCCGTAGTTCTTGCGGTTGTCGGTGTTGTCCCTGCCGTTGTCGTAGTCGTGGAAGGCCAGCAGATATTCCACCTGTGCCTGCTGGGTGAACTTATGGCTGCCCTCGAAGCTGGCGTAGACCGTGGTCAGGTCGTCGGTTTTGTTGTAGACGCTGTTATCCGAGTTGTCGGAGTAGCGCAGGATCACCTTGTTCACTCCGCTGTCGTTGGTGTGGCTCAGCACCAGGCCGCCCTGCCAGGCTTCGAGACGCGCGTCGCTGTCCACCGCCTTCGAGTCAAAGCCGTAGTTGGCGTACACCTCGACGTCGATCGGCCCGGCCTTGATGTTGTGGGTTTTGGTGGTCAGCGCGTAGTGGCCGTTGTCCCCGGTGTCGGAGCTGCCGGTACAGGTGATACGCGACGGGTTGGTCTCGTCGGCCATCACTTCCGGGCTACAGGATTTCACCTGCGAGACCGTCGCCACGTCGAACTGCACGCCGCCGATATCAAAGTTCTTCACCCCGGCGCCCTGGCCGTCGTGGTTCATCCAGAAGTAGTCGTTGATCCCCTGTTGCGGACGCTGGTGGAAGTCGCGGCCGGCCCAGATATAGGCGTTGGGATTGGATTCCAGCACGTTGGTGACGCCGACGTAGGCCTTCTTCAGGTTAACCTCGTCGCTCCAGTGGTCGAACATGACGTTGAGATCCCAGATAGCCCCCTGCGCGCTTTTGAAGGCTTTGCTGATCTGGAATTCGCCGCCGTTGCTTTCGTTGCCCAGACGACCGATCGCCGAGGCGCCGTTATAGGAGCCGTCGACGCCGACATATTTCTGGTCGCCGGTCTGGAAATGGGCGCCATAGCGGGCATAGCCGCTGAACTTGAGGCCGAACGGAATCGCCACATCCGGCGAGGCGGCGGTGGTCTGCGGGTTGGTAATCACGTCGACCTTTTTGTCGGCCGCGGCGTCAATTTTCGCCTGGCGGTCGGCCAGCGCTTTATCAACGGCTTTGGCGACGATGGCGTCGATCTGTTCCTGAGTAAATTCTTGCGCCATTACGGAAATTGGGCACAGCGCGGCGACAACCGCCATGGCTAAAGGCAGTTTTTTCACAGTATTCATGGTTATCTCGCTTTAATAATTAATATATTTCAGATAATAACCATCCCATTCTGGCTAAAATAAATAACCAAAATAAGCTGATTTGTTTTTTTAGGGTACAGCGACGCCGGAGAGAAATATTCTCGCTGACGTTATTCCATATTAATTAACGCTGGTACAGATGGATTAATTCTTCTGAGAACTCGCGGGCCAGCAGCGAATTCATCAGATGATCCTGGGCATGTACCATAATAAGCGTCATAGGCTGACGCGCTTCACCGGCATCCTGCTCGATGAGCTGGGTCTGCATCTGATGCGCCCGGCGGGCGTAACCGTCGGCCTCATTTAAGAGTAAACGCGCTTCGTCGATATTTCCGGTTCGGGCCGCATGCAGCGCTTCAAAACATAATGAGCGTGACTGTCCCGCATTGACGATAATTTCCATTACCGCATCTTCTAATTCAATCATGTGTATTCCTGAGGTCTTTATTATTTAATAATGCAGTGAAAGTCCTTTTTCTGCATTATGACGCTGTCATCATATTATCTCTCCGGGGCGGAGAGGAATTAGCTAACGGTTTCTGCCACCGGAACGCTATTTTTGGTTTTCTCAACTTCGGTTTTCATTAAGGAACGTTCATAGGCGCGCAGGAACGGCAGGTAAATCACCGCCGACATCACCATGCAGATAAGGCACATCACTACCGGGCTCAGCGTCCAGTTGGCCGCCCACGAGGCGCCAATCGGTGCCGGCGTGGTCCACGGAGTGAGGGACACCACCTGGCTCAGCCAGCCAAGACGCGTCGCGCCGTAAGCCAGCACCGCGTTGACCATCGGTACGCAGACGAAGGGGATAAACATCATCGGGTTCATGATGATCGGCGCCCCGAACAGGATCGGCTCGTTGATATTAAAGAAGCTCGGCACGATGCCCATCTTGCCGATGGTGCGCAGATGTGTGGCCCGGCTACGCAGCAGCAGGAAGGCCAGCGGCAGGGTCGAACCGACGCCGCCAATCAGCAGATAGTGATCCCAGAAACCCTGCAGATAGACGTGCGGCAGCACCGTGCCGGCCGCCAGCGCCGCCTGGTTTGCCGACAGGTTGGCCATCCAGAACGGGTTCATAATGCCGGTGACAATCAGCGAGCCGTGGATCCCGGCGAACCAGAAAATCTGGCACATCAGAACGGAGAGCAAAATCGCCGGCAGCGAGTCGGAGGCGGACACCAGCGGCTCCAGCAGATGCATGATCGCCTGCGGCAGGATCATCCCGGTCTGCGCTTCGATAAACAGGTTCAGCGGATGCAAAGTACCAATCACCACCAGCACCGGGATCAGGATTTCAAATGAACGGGCGACGCCGGTCGGCACCTCTTTCGGCAGACGGATGGTGATGTTGTTTTGCTTCAGCCACGCGTAGACGCGGGTGGAGTAGATGGCGGTGATCAGGGCGGTAAAAATGCCCTGGCCGGACAGATACTGAGTGGAAATTTTACCATCGGCATAGGGCGCGGCGACCAGCAGGAAGGCCATAAACGCCAGCAGACCGGACATCACCGGATCGAGCTGAAACTGACGACCGAGGCTGGCGCCAATGCCGACCGAGATAAAGAAGGTCATTACGCCCATGCTGAGGTTAAACGGCAGCATCAGCTGTTCGCGGTAGTGCTGGGAGAAATCGAGCCAGCCGCGGGCAAAGCCGTTGGTGGTATCGGGTGAAAACGGCGGAAAGATAAATACCAGCATGAAAGAGCCGATGATCATAAACGGCAATGCGGCAGTGAAGCCATCGCGGATAGCGATAACATATTTCTGCTGCCCAAGGCGTCCTGCCAGCGGAGTAATAGATTGCTCGATCACGGCAATCATGGACTGATACAGAGAACTCATTTCAACACCTCTCAGTGCGCCGCTGGGATCAGCGACAGAGCATAATTCAGGACGTTGTCTCCCCGCTGCATACCGTAGTCCATCGTATCGATGGGCTGAACCGGAATGTTCAGGGAAGCCGCTTTGTCAGACAGGGTTTTCAACATGTATTTCACCTGGGGGCCAAGCAACACCACCTGATACTGCGGAAACTGGATGTCAAATTCGGAAACGCCATAGGCGTCAATCTGCACCGGCAGATCACGTTCATTCGCCACCTCCACCATCTTTCTGACCAGCAGACTGGTGGACATTCCGGCAGAACAGCACAGCATAATCTTGTACATCGACGACCATCCTCAAAATGTAAAAAGTTATTGCGTGGATGATTTGATATCAGACGGAAACCGGTTTCCATTTATAAAAAGCAGAACTGTGATAGTGGTCAAGATCTCCTGCTTATGGGGCGGATTTATTGGATTTGGCTCACATTATTCTGTCGATTTGGCGATGTTTTGCGCTGAAATGGAAAATCGGTTTCCAAACAAATGGCGAAATGGATATACTGCGCTGGTCATAATTGAAGCGATTCAGGTTTACGGGATTTTAGCGGGGCGCGGCGCCCGCGCAGGGGAAAATGATGTCGACAATCAATGATGTTTCACGACTTGCCGGGGTTTCCAAAGCCACGGTGTCGCGAGTGTTGAGCGGCTCACGTGGCGTGAAGGAGGCCAGTCGTCAGGCGGTGCTGCAGGCGGCGGAAACGCTCAATTACCGGCCAAACATGATAGCCCAGTCGTTGCTTAGCCAGTCCACCGGCTGCATCGGTGTCATCTGCGCCCAGGACAATATCAATCAAACCACCAGCTATCTCTACGCCCTGGAAAAACAGCTCAGCCAGCACCAGAAGCACCTGCTGCTGCGCTTCGCCAACACCAGCAGCGGCGTGATGAACTCGCTGGAGGAGTTGACCTGCGGGCTGTGCGATAACGTGCTGATCATCGGCGCGCGTTTTCCTCTGAATATTAACCGCCCGGACGTGGTGCTGGTGGACTGCCTCGACAGCGAGGGCGAAAACAGCATTCAGTTCGATCACGCCTTCGCCGCCGAAACCGCCTGTCACTATCTGATAAGCCAGGGCAGAAGGCAGATTGCGCTGATCCATCCCCAGAGCAGCGGCTTCGCCGATCAGGTGCTGCTGGGCTACAAGCACGCGCTGGAAAAAAACTTTTTGCCGTTTAATCGCAATCTGGTGTTTTTGGATAACACCTCGCCGTCGGTGGCGGTGCAGGAGCTGGTCAATAACGCCACGACGCTGAACTTTAATGCGCTGCTGGTGAGCGATGAACAGCAGGCGCAGCGCGTGGTGCCGCAGCTGCAGGCGTTTAACCGCGCCGTTCCGCAAAATGTGATGGTGTTTAGCCTCGCCGGATCGTTACAGCTGCCCGGTATCCCGACTATCCCGGCGATTGAATATTCCATGGACGCGATGGCGTCGCGGATCGTCAACTGGTTGACCGCGAAAACGGACAACCCGGGCGGCAGCCCGCTGCGCGGCGATTTAATTATTCCGAAGCACTAAACGCAGCACTCACCGAGATCTCCCGCCGTCTGTCCACGACAGGACGGCGGTCATGCCGAGATGGCTATTTGGCCGGACAGACGATTTTGTCGATCGCGGCCTGGTAGCTTTTCTGGTTATTGCGCTCTTTCGCCAGCGTCGCTTCGCGGACCGCGTTCTTGTTGCCGTCGGTCGCCAGCACGTTATTGGCAAAATCGTTGTCGCTGAGGTGGCTTGCTGGCGCGCATTTTTCCTTCACCGCTTTAAGCACCTGCTGCTTTTGCTGTTCGAACTGCAGGCTTTGCAGCGGTGATTCAGCCCACGCCGACGTGGCGCTCAGGGCGGTGACCAGGCATACCATCCAACATGCTTTCATCAGGCTTCTCCTTCCGTAATCGCTTCCGTCAACTATATGCGCAGGCGGGCAAACACGCAAATAGCGGTTAATTTAACTTGTTGAAAAGGCGTTTGTTATCATCGCCTCAGGCGGCTCTCACCCGCCGCCGCGAGTCGATGGCGATCAGCACCACCGAGGCCAGGATCAGCAGAGTGCCCAGCCAGTCCGGCAGCGTGAAGGTGATCCCCAGCAGCAGAAGCGACAGCAGGGCGCTGCTCAGCGGTTCGGCACAGCTGAGGATCCCGGCTTTGGCGCCGCCAATCTTCTGCGCGCCGTTAAGATAAAGGCTGAAGGTCAGCGAAGTACCGATCACCACCAGGTAGAAAAAGGCTAACAGCAGGCTGCCGTTAACCACAAAATCGGTGCCCTGGCCGCCGTAAAACGGCAGCAGCATCGCGCCGCCGAACAGCATGCTCCATCCCACGATCGGCAGCGTCCCGTAGCGGGCAATCAGCGTCGAGGGATAGGTGGTATAAAACGCGGCGGCAAACGCCGAGGCGATCCCCCAGAACAGCGCCGCCGGCGAAATCGACAGCGTCGTCGGGTTGCCGTGGGTCACCAGCAGAAAGGTGCCTGCCAGCGAGGTGCAGATAGCCCCCAGCACCAGCGGAGTGGGGCGCGCTTTACGGGCGAGGGCGAACCAGGCGACGATGATCGTCGGGGACAGGAACTGCAGCACCGTGGCCGTGGCGGCATTCGATTTCTCAATGGTCATCAGAAAGGTGAACTGCACGGTTAACGCGCCAAACAGCGAGAAAAACAGCAGGCTGACAGCGTCGCGGCGGTTTTGCAGCACGCGGAAAATGCGGTCGCCGTGAACAAAGCCGAGCATCAACAGGATCAGCCCGGCGAACAGCAGACGCGTCATGGTCAGAAACGGCGACGACATCTGGCTTTCCTGCATAATAAACTGCGCGCACACCCCGGAACTGCCCCACAGCACGGCGGCAATCAGTACGTTCAGCATCCCTTTTTTGCTGGAGCCCATCTTTTCCTCTGGCGAAATATGACAAAGGTGAATCATAGCATGCGCCCGCCCGGGGCGGCGGGGCAGGAAATGGTAGTCGGGCGCGGCGGTACAACTATTTTGCAGGCCCGGTAAGGCGAAGCCGCCGCCGGGCATTAACCGACAATCGCGTTCTAACTTAAATCGACATTTTTACTGCCGAACAGCCAGGTGAGCGCAAAGCCGCACAGGTAGGAGACCGCCAGTCCGCCGGCGTAGACCGCCATCCCGGCGTAAATCCCGCTGCCGGAGGTCATCAGCGGCAGCGCCACCAGGCCGGACGGACCAAACACCGTGTTCAGGCCGACCGGCAGCCCCAGCCAGGCGATCAGCCCGACGAAGAAGCCGCCGCAGGCGCCGCCGAGGCAGGCGGTGACAAACGGCTTCATCCGCGGCAGGGTGACGCCGTAGATTAGCGGCTCGCCAATCCCGAGGAAGCCCGGAATAATTGCCCCCTTAATCTGGGTTCGCAGCAGCGAATCGCGCTTCGCCCGCCAGAACAGCGCCAGCGCCGCCCCCACCTGCCCGGCCCCGGCCATCGCCAGGATTGGGAACAGCGAGTTAAAGCCCTGGGCATCCACCAGCGCAAAATAGACCGGGACAAACCCCTGATGGACGCCGAACATCACCGCCAGTAGGAACAGACCGGCCAGCACCGCCGAGCCAAACGGATTGCCGTTAAGATGCAGGAACAGCCACGACATGCCGGTAAACAACCAGCCGCCAATCGGCATGATCACCGTAAAGGTCACCGCGCCCATGATCAGCAGCGTCACCGCCGAGGTGAGGATCATATCGAGGTTGGCCGGCATGACCCGCCGCACCTGGCGTTCAACCCACGCCCCAAGGATGGCGGCGATCAATACGCCGATGATATTGCCGCGCGGATCGATACCGTGGCCGAAGAAGGTGGAGATCCCGGCGTAGACGCCGCTGGTCGCCTCCGGGTTGTAGCCCAGCACGAACAGTGAGGCGATAATCGCGCCGTTCACGCCGGAGCCGCCGAACGCCTTCTGGGCGTTATAGCCAATCAGGATACTCAGGAAGGTGAACATCCCTTTGCTGAATACCTTCATATAGCCAATCAGCGCCACCAGGCTGGCGTTCGGATGGGCGTTCTCCAGCACGAAAACCTGTTCCGCCAGGGTGGCGAAGCCCAGCAGCAGCCCGACGGCGATAAAGCCGGGGATCAGCGGCGTAAAAATGGTGGCGAATTTGGCGAGAAACTTCTGCACCGCGCTGGTCTGCTTGCCCTTCAGCGCCTGTTTTTTCTCCGCCGCGACGTCGGCCAGCGTCGGCGCGGCGGGCGCCTCCTCCAGCAGGCCGTTCATCATCTCGGCGGCGGTTTGCGCCTTGCCGGGGCCGAGCACCACCTGGAACTGCTCGTCGCTGACGATCACCCCCATCACGCCGTCAATCTGGCGGATGGCGGCGGTGTCGGCCAGGCCTTCATCGCGCAGGGTCAAGCGCAGGCGCGTCATGCAGTTGCCTGCCTGCGCGACGTTAGCGGCGCCGCCTGCGTGGGCGAGGATCCGCGCTATCATCTCTTTCGTTATTTTTGCCATTGCCCGTTACCTGTCTGTCGGCGCTCAGGTGTTGCTGAGCGCCTTGCGGATGTAGCCGTTGTTTTTCGCCAGCAGCGACTGCGCCTCTTCGGCGCTTAAGTCCGCCAGCACCATCACGATCGCCGTTTTACAGTGGCGGCCGCAGGCCTCCAGCGCCTTCTGGGCAGTGGGACGATCGCAGTCGGTCGCCTCCATCACGATGGAAACCTGGCGCTCAATCAGCTTGGCGTTGGTCGCTTCGACGTCGACCATCAGGTTGCTGTAGACCTTGCCGACGCGAATCATCGCCCCGGTGGAGATCATGTTCAGCACCAGCTTCTGCGCGGTACCGGCTTTCAGGCGGGTCGAGCCGGTCACTACCTCCGGGCCGACCACCGGGGTGATGGCGACGTCCGCCAGCTGAGCCATTTCGCCATGCGGGTTACAGCTGACGATGGCGACAAAGGCATTCTGACGATGGGCATACTCCATGGCGCCAATGACGTACGGCGTGCGTCCGCTGGCCGCCAGCCCCACCAGTACATCGCGGTTGCTGAAGTTCAGGTTCTGCAGATCCATCGCCCCCTGCGCTTTGTTGTCTTCCACGTTTTCCACGGCGCTGAGAATCGCTTTATGTCCGCCGGCGATGATCCCCACCACCTGCTCCGGGCGGGTGCCAAAAGTCGGCGGGCATTCGCTGGCATCGAGGATCCCCAGACGCCCTGAGGTGCCAGCGCCGATATAAATCAAGCGGCCACCGGCCTGCAGCGCCGTCGCGACCTTATCCACCACCTCGGCAATCTGCGGCAGATAGGGCGTAATCGCCTGGGCCACCTGCTGGTCTTCCTGGTTTATCACCGTCAGCATCTCGAGGGTGGAAAGGGTGTCAATGTTGGCGCTGTTGGCGTTGCGTCGCTCGGTCAGCAGTTTGCTCAGGTCAATACTCATAGAAACCTCGTTATTCTCAGTCGTGCGCAGTATAAGGAATTATTTATTCCTTGCCTGTGAAGAGTATCACGATTAGTTCGAGGAGAATAATATGAGAGTTGTAGAGATGGCGGGAAATAGTGCGGTAATCAAGGTGGAATATTTTATTACCGCACCTGCGTTTAGCGCGCGCCGCGCGGCTGGCTGAGGCCCATCAGCAGCGCCAGCAGGTAGCAGATCGCCATCGCGAGGCTCATCTTCAGCATCGTTTCGCCGCCGAGGCCCGCCAACGGCGCGGCGATGCCGCCGAAAACAAACATCAGGGTGCCCATCAGCGCGGACGCGGTCCCGGACTGGGCGGCGTCGACGGCGCTCATCGCTTCCGCGCCGGCGACGGTACTGATGCCGCTCATCAGCGACACGGTAAAAAACAGGCCGACCAGCGCCAGAACCGGCAGCTGCAGCCAGGCAAACAGCAGCATGATCGCCGCGCAGCCCACTGCCAGCGTCAGGCCGCCGCGCAGCAGGCCTTCGGCGCTGAAGCGGCGCGCCAGACGGGAAAAGATCATCGCCGCGATAATCAGCCCGATACCGTTCAGACCAAACAGCAGGCTGAACTGCATGGCGCTCATGCCGTATTCGCTCTGCATTACGAAGGAAGAGGAGCCGATGTAGGAGAACAGCCCGGCCATCATAAACGCCTGAATCAGGCAGAAGCGCAGAAAACGACGATTCTTCAGCACCGGCTGGCCGGGCCGCTGGTGGGCGGCATGGGGCGCCGCGGCCGGGCGCGTTTCCCGCAGGATAGTCAGGCTCATGACCAGCAGCGCGCCGCCAATGGCGGCCATCGTCCAGAAGAGAATTCGCCAGTCGAAGGCGGTGATCACGTAGCCGCCCAGCACCGGGGACAGGACCGGCGCAATGCCGTTCACCGTCATCAGCAGGGCGAAAAACTGGGTCAGCAGGGTGCCCTGGTATTTATCGCGGGCGATGGAGCGCGACAGCACCGAGCCGCCGGCGCCGGCGAAGCCCTGTAAAAAGCGCCAGACAATCAGCATGTTGATATCCCGGGTCAGGGCGCACATCGCCGAAGAGAAGATAAACAACAGCAGGGACAGCGCCAGCGGTTTCAGGCGGCCAATCCGGTCGCTCAGCGGGCCGAAAAACAGCTGACCCAGGCCGAGGCCAATCAGCGCGGCGGTCAGCGACAGCTGGGTCTGGGTGCTGGTGGCCTGCAGCTGCTGAGTGATCTCCGGCAGCGCCGGCAGATAAAAATCCGTGCACAGCGGCCCAATGCCCGACAGCAGGCCGAGGATCAGCGCCCAGGAGAGGGAAACACGTGGCATAACGATTCCTTACAGAAGCCGGGCGCGGTCGCCCGGCGGGTGAAATTAACTGGCGCCGCCGCCCAGCGACTGCCAGAGGGTGATCCGGTTATTGAGGTCGGTCTGCTGCAGGGACAGCAGCGTCGTCTTCGCCGACCACAGCGTGCGCTGGGCGGTGAGCACCGACAGATAATCGCCGACCCCAGCCTGATAGCTCTTCATAGCGATATCCAGCGAGGTCTGCTCGGCGGCGACATACTGTTGCTGGGCATCGAGCTCTTCATTTAGCGTTTCCCGGCGCGCCAGCGCATCGGCAACGTCCTTAAAGGCGCTCTGAATCGATTTCTCGTAGGTGGCGATCAGCCCCTTCTTCTCCGCTTCCGCATAGCGCAACTGCGCCAGGTTGCTGCCGCCGGTAAACAGCGGCAGGCTGATGGAGGGGGCGAACGACCACACCTGCATCCCGTGGCTGAACAGCGACGACAGCGAGTCGCTGCCGACGCCGGCGCTGGCGGTCAGGGAAATCGACGGGAAGAAGTTCGCCCGCGCCGCGCCGATATCGGCATTGGCGCTCTTCAGATTATGCTCCGCTTCCTGAATATCCGGCCGGCGCAGCAGCACCGACGATGACACCCCCGCCGGCACCAGGGCGATGCAGTTATCCCCGAGACTGTCGAGGGTGCCGGGCAGCAGGCTCTCCGGCACGGTTTCCCCCGCCAGCAGGTTAATAGCGTTTTTATCCTGCGCCACCAGCGTGCGGTAGCTGGCGACGCTGGCGCGCGCCTGCTGATAGACGCTTTCCGCCGAGCTTAAATCGCCGGCGGAGGCGGTGCCCACCGCCATCTGACGGGCGACGATGTTGCGCGAGTTTGCTGCGCTGTCCATGGTCTGCTGCGCCAGCGCCAGATTGCTGTTATCCGTCGCCAGCGTCACCCAGGCGGTGGTCAAATCGGCAATCATCGTCAGCCGGGTATTCTGCGCGGTGAATTCGCTGGCAAGCCAGGTTTCGCGCGCCGCGCGCGACAGGCTCTGGTTCTTGCCAAACAGATCCAGCTCGAAGCTGGAGACCGCCCCGTCGGCCTGCGAAGCGGAGCTCAGGCCGCTGGCCACCGTTTTGCTGCGGGTATGGCTCAGCTCGGCATCGACGGTGGGGAACAGCGACGCCCGCGTCTCGCCGTACTGGGCGCGCGCGGCCTCGATATCGGCCAGCGCCTTTTGCACATCGCGGTTGCTGTTCAGCGCGATACTGACCACTTTTTTCAGCCGCGCGTCATTGACCACTTTCTGCCAGTCGCCGACCACCGCCGTCGATTCGCCGTGCGCCCCGGGCAGGGTAGCCGGCACCGGCGCGGCCGGGCGATCATAATGCGGATCAAGCGAGACGCAGCCCGCGGTCAGGAGCGCGATAAACATAAAACTCAAACGAAACATACCTTACTCCTGAGAAGGACGTTGGCGGGTGAAGAAGCGTTTCACCAGCACGAAGAACAGCGGTACGAAGAACACCGCCAGCAGGGTGGCCGTCAGGGTGCCGCCGATGATGCCGGTGCCGATCGCCACGCGGCTGTTGGCCCCGGCGCCGGTGGCGATGGCCAGCGGCAGCACCCCGGCGATAAACGCCAGCGAGGTCATGACAATTGGGCGCAGACGGGTCTGCGCGGCGCGGATCGCCGCCCGGGAGAGCGAATAACCCTCATCCACTGCGGATTCAGCGAACTCCACGATCAGGATGGCGTTCTTCGACGACAGGCCGATGGTGGTCAGCAGCGCCACCTGGAAGTAGACGTCGTTGCTTAAGCCGCGCAGCGTCGCCGCCAGCGCCGCGCCGAGCAGGCCGAGCGGGATGACCATGATCACCGAGAACGGCACCGACCAGCTCTCATACAGCGCCGCCAGGCACAGGAACACCACCAGAATCGAGATGGCGTACAGGCTCATCGCCTGGCCGCTGGCCAGCTTTTCCTGCAGCGAAATGCCGCTCCACGCCCAGGTGGAGCCCGCCGGCAGGCTGTCGGCCAGCTTTTCCATCTTGTCCATCGCCGCGCCGGAGCTGAAGCCGGCGGCGTTTTCGCCCTGGATCTCAAAGGCGGCGGAGCCGTTGTAGCGCACCAGGCTTTCCGGGCCGTATTGCCAGTGGGTGGTGGCGAAGGCGGAGAAGGGCGTCATGCTGTTATCGCTGCCGCGAACGAACCATTTGCCGAGGTCGGAGGGCACGGCGCGCGCGTCGCTCTCGCCCTGGATATAGACCTTCTTCACCCGGCCGCGGTCGATAAAGTCATTCACGTAGGTACCGCCCCAGGCGCTGGAGAGCGTATCGGTCACGTCGCTCAGCGACAGCCCCAGCGAGACCGCTTTGTTGTTATCGATATCCACCTGCAGCTGCGGCATCTGCGGCAGGTCGTTGGCGCGCACCGACTGCAGCTCGCCGCTCTGGTTGGCTGCCGCCAGCAGCTGACTGCGCAGCTTCATCAGGCTGTCGCGGTCGGTACCGCCGCTGGCCATCAGCTCGAAGGTGAAGCCGTTGCTCTGTCCGAGACCGTCCACCGACGGCGGGGTCATGGCGAACAGGGTGGCGTCGCGGATCGTCCCCAGCTCTTTATTGGCGCGCAGGGCGATGGCCTGGGCGGTATTGTCGTCGCCTTTGCGCTGCGACCAGTTGTTCAGCGACACGAAGGCCATCCCGGCGTTCTGACCGCTGCCGCTAAAGCTGAAGCCGTCGACGGTGAAAATGACGTTGGTATTGGCTTTCTCTTTGGTCAGGAACCAGTCGGTGACCTGGCGACGCACCTCGGCGGTACGCACCGCGGTGGCCCCGGCGGGCAGGGTGTACTGGACCATGATCTCCCCCTGGTCCTCCACCGGCAGAAAGCTGCCCGGCAGTTTCCACATCGCCAGCGCCATCGCCCCGCAAATCAGGACGTAAGCGCCCATCATCACCGCGCCACGGCGCAGGCCGCCGAGCACGCGGCGCTGGTAGCCCGCTTCCGTGCGCCCCCACAGGCGGTTAAACGCGCCGAAGAACCCTTTGGTATGAGGCCTGGAGTGGCTGAGCAGCGCGCCGCACAGCGCCGGGGTGAGGGTCAGGGCCACCACCACCGACAGCATCATCGCCGAGATAATGGTCACCGAGAACTGGCGATAAATGACCCCGGTCGAGCCGCCGAAGAAGGCCATCGGCAGAAAGACCGCTGACAGCACCAGGGCGATCGCCACCAGCGCGCCGGAGATTTCGCCCATCGATTTTTCGGTGGCTTCCCGGGCGGGCAGCCCTTCGTCGCGCATAATGCGCTCAACGTTCTCCACCACCACGATGGCGTCGTCCACCAGCAGGCCGATCGCCAGCACCATGGCGAACAGCGTCAGGGTGTTAATCGAGTAGCCGAACAGCGCCAGCACGCCGAAGGTGCCGAGCAGCACCACCGGGACCGCTACCGCCGGGATCAGCGTGGCGCGGAAGTTCTGCAGGAACAGATACATCACGCAGACCACGAGGATAATCGCTTCGAAAAGGGTCTGAATCACGTCTTCGACCGAGATTTTGATGAACTCGGTGCTGTCCTTTGGATAGGCGATATCGTAGCCCTGCGGCATCTGACGCTGGAATTCGGCGATTTTGCTTTTCACCAGGGTCGCGGTGTCCAGCGCGTTGGCGCCGGGGGCCATCATCACCGCGATCCCGGCGGCCGGGTGGCCGTTGAGATTGGCGGTAGCGGTGTAATCCTCGCTGCCCATCTCCACCCGCGCGACATCGCTCAGGCGCACCACCGAGCCGTCGGCCTGGCTTTTCACGATGATCGCTTTGAACTGGTCAGGGGTTTGCAGCCGCGACTGCGCGCGCACGGTGGCGGTCAGCTGCTGGGCGCTGGACGATGGCAGGGCGCCGATTTTACCGGCGGAGACCTGCACGTTCTGCGCCTCAATCGCCGACTGGACGTCGGAAGGCATCAGCGAGTAGGAGGCGAGTTTAGTCGGGTCCATCCAGACGCGCATCGCGTATTCGGCGCCGAACACCTGCAGGCTACCGACGCCCTCTACGCGCGCCAGCGGGTCCTGCAGGTTGCTGACCAGCCAGTCGGAGATATCGGAGCTGGTGGCGCGGTCGGTTTTGTCATACACCGCGAGGATCAGCAGGAAGCTGCTCTGCGATTTTTCCACCGTCACGCCGGACTGCTGGACTTCGCTCGGCAGCCGCGATTCCGCCTGCTGGACTTTGTTCTGCACCTGCACCTGGGCGGTGTCCGGGTCGGTCCCCTGCTCAAAGGTGACGGTGATGCTGACCGAGCCGTCGGAGCTGCTGGTGGAGCTGAAGTAGAGCAGATGGTCGAGGCCGGTAAGCTGCTGCTCGATCACCTGGGTGACGCTGTTCTCCAGGGTTTCGGCGGAGGCGCCGGTGTAGGTGGCGGAGATTTTCACCGCCGGCGGGGCGACGTCCGGGTACTGGCCCACCGGCAGAGTGCGGATCGCCAGCACGCCGGCGAGCATAATCAGAATGGCGATCACCCAGGCAAAGACCGGGCGACGCACGAAGAAACGGGAGAACATCAGGCGTTGACTCCGTTATTGTTGACGGCAACGGCCTTCACCGTCTGGCCTGGGGCCACTTTACCCGTGCCTTCGACGATCAGCTTGTCGCCCGCTTTCAGGCCGCTCAGCACCAGCCATTTATCGCCGTAGGTGTCGCCGGTTTCCACGGCGCGCTGCGCAACTTTGTTGTCGGCATCGACCACCAGCGCCGTGGCGTCGCCTTTGGCATCGCGGGTAATCCCCTGCTGCGGGGCGAGGATCGCGTCGTTCATGATGCCTTCATCGATGCGCGCGCGGACAAACATCCCCGGCAGCAGGACGTGCTGCGGGTTGGGGAAGATGGCGCGCAGGGTTACCGAGCCGGTGGATTCATCGACGGCGACTTCGGTGAGCGCCAGACGCCCTTTTTCGCTGTAGGTGCTGCCATCTTCAAGGATTAACGTCACGCTGAGGGTATCGCTGTTGCTGGCCAGGCTTTGTTTGCGTAAACGCAGGAGATCGACGCTGGATCGCGTCAGATCGACATACATGGTGTCGAGCCCGCGGATCGTCGCCAGCGCGGTATCCTGATCGGCGGAGACCAGCGCCCCCGGCGTGACCGACGAGATGCCGATGCGCCCGGTAATCGGCGCGGTGACGGTGGTCCAGTTCAGGTTGATGCGCGCGCTCTCCAGCGCCGCTTTCTTCGATGCCACGCTGGCCTTGTCCTGGGCGCAGGTGGAGGCGGCGTCGTCGGCATCCTGGCGGGAGACGCCGTTATCCCGGACCAGCGACGCGTAGCGCTGAGCCTTCTGGCAATCGGAGACCACCAGCGCCTGGGCCTGTTTCAGCGCCGCCGCCGCTTCATTCCAGGTCGCGCGATAGCTGGAGGGATCGATCTGGTAAAGGGCCTGCCCGGCCTTCACCATATCGCCTTCGGTAAACAGGCGCTTCTGGATGATGCCGCCCACCTGCGGGCGTACTTCGGCGCTGAGCGAGGCGGTGGTGCGGCCGGTGAGCTGGCTGACTACCGGAACCGGCTGGCTTTGCAGAGTGACCACGCCCACTTCCGGCGTGGGTTGCTGCGGGGCAGATGTCTGCGCATTATCGCATCCGCTGAGGAGAAATAATGCTGTCGCGATGGGAGCTATGATGTATTTCATTATATTTTCTCAAGATATAAGACGTCCGCCCCGTTTATTTAAAAACGAGGGAATAGGTTGGGCGCTGAGGCATTTTCGGCTAAGCGAAAATGACAAAAAAGGAACACAGATGTTCCTGAACGTGATTGTTATTGTGTCTCCGCTGAAGCCAACCTTTTCGGCCTTCAGGAGGTGAAAAGCGCATCTCCTCTGGTTTTGTGGTGAGAATGATCATTCTCATTTTTTCCCATTATACGATCCGCCGCGATAATGGAAAGGTTTTTTTGCTTACTTTTAGAACGCAAAAAATTAAGGCAAATAATCATGGAGAAAATAAGAATTTTTTGTGAAAGTGGAGAGGAAAAATAACCTTTCGGCACAGCGATACTGGAGATAGTTAATGGCGTTAATTATTACAAAAAGCATTAATCCCGACGACCAACAAGAATTGTTTGCCGGTCTGCGGCACTATAATCAGCAGTATCTCGATGCGGCGCAGTTTGGCGATCTGGGCGTTTACTCCCGCGATGCGCAAGGGGTGATGCAGGGCGGGTTGATTGCCAAACGCAAGGGCAACTGGCTGTGCATTGAGTATCTGTGGGTCAGCGAAGCGACGCGCGGACGCGGACTGGGGAGCGAGCTGATGCAGGAGGCGGAGCGGCAGGCGCAGGCGCAGGGCTGCAGCCATCTGCTGGTGGATACCTTTAGCTTCCAGGCGCTGCCGTTTTATCAGAAATTAGGCTATCAGCTGCAGATGTCGCTGCCCGACTTCCCGCATGCGGGAATGCAGCGTCACTATTTGTCGAAGGCGCTGTAACGGTCCTGATATCGCCGGGCGGTCAGGTACCGTACCTGTGATTGTGCCGGATGGCGGCATAAATGCCTTATCCGGCCTACACAGTTCTCCCGTAGTTTCGCCCCACCCAGGACCGGCAAGCGCAGCGCCGCCGGGCAGGATATCAGGCACGGCACCTGTATTCTTGCCGGGTGGCGGCTGCGCCTTACCCGGCCTACGGTTCGTGCTGTGCCCGCCATGATGCCGAGCGGCCTGTTGTTGATATACCCACTTGCGCGACTGAAACTGCCGGTGCTGGCGGCCTCAAAATCGCTGAGACGTTCCCGGAAGGCCGGGGCAGCCCGCATGGATGCGGGCTGAGGGCCGTGTTTTGCATGGACGCTGCCTCGGCCCGACCCGAAGCCTGCAGGGATAAGTCGAAGGTACCGCGTAGCGGCGATTTTGCTGGCCGGAGCCCGGGGGTACAGGGGGCGGCGGCGACTGGCCGCCCCCTGTGCGCTCCCTGCGCCATGCCAGGCATAACGCAGAAGAAATATCGGGAGCGCAATCTGCCCGGACATAACATAGAAGTTGTAGCCCTGCTAAGCGTAGCGCGAGCAGGGAAAATCCCGGATGGCGGCGCGTGGCGCCTTATCCGGGCTACAAAAGCGTCAAAACCACGCCTTAACCCCCGACGCCATGGCCCATTAACGCCAGCGCGTGGCTGACGATGGTCTGGCGGTCAACCGCCTGTAAACGCGGATCGCTGTGGATGCGCGAAAACGGCACCAGCACCAGGCTAATCACCGTGGTAAACAGCAGCTCCGGCGACAGCGCCGGGTTAATCTTGCCCTCCCGCTGCCAGCGGCGCACCGCCTCCAGCATCACCTGAAAACGCTCCTCGCCGAAGCGGGCGTCCATATGCTGACGCAGGATCGGCATCTCGCCGATGATCTCCTGCATCCACAGCGGCGCGAACCAGGCGTTTTTCTCCGCCATGTGCGCCAGCGTCTCGACCATCATCGTCAGCGCCAGCACCGGGTCCTGCGGATGGTCGACAAAGATGCGGCTGATGTGGTTGCGCAGCGGCATAAAGCGCTCTTCGATCAGCTGCGTCACCAGCGCATCCCGCGAACTGAAATAGTAATGCAGCATCGCCGGCGTCACCCCGGCCTCTTTGGCGATGGCGTTCAACGACACGCGGGCCGCGCCGTCGCGGGCAAACAGCGTCAGGGCGATGTCCATCAGCTGTTCGCGGTTGGCGGTACCCGGTTTTTTACCGCGCGGCCGCCCCGGGCGGCGGGGGGTATCCTGATCCTTTTGTGCTGTCATGATATGGCGATCTCTTGACCCGACTCATTCTTTCACTAAATATTAATTATGCATTTAATTAATATCAAGCGAGTGTTGTGATGACTTCTCAAGTCGCGAACCCACCGGTGCAGTCGATACGCCTGCTGTTTAGCGCCTTGCTGCTGGTGATGCTCCTCTCCGCGCTGGATCAGACCATTGTCTCCACCGCGCTGCCGACGATTGTCGGCGAACTGGGCGGGCTGGACAAGCTTTCCTGGGTGGTTACCGCCTATATCCTCAGCTCCACCATCGCGGTGCCGCTGTACGGTAAATTCGGCGATCTGTTCGGCCGCAAAATCGTGCTGCAGGTGGCGATTGGGCTGTTTCTTGTCGGCTCCGCCCTCTGCGGGCTGGCGCAGAACATGACCCAGCTGGTGCTGATGCGCGGCCTGCAGGGGCTCGGCGGCGGCGGCCTGATGGTCATCAGCATGGCGGCGGTGGCCGACGTCATCCCGCCCGCCAGTCGTGGCCGCTATCAGGGGCTGTTCGGCGGCGTTTTTGGCCTGGCGACGGTGATCGGCCCGCTGATCGGCGGCTTTTTGGTGCAGCACGCCTCCTGGCGCTGGATCTTCTACATCAACCTGCCGCTGGGCCTCTTCGCGCTGCTGGTGATCGGCGCGGTATTCCACAGCAGCAATAAACGCAGCCAGCATGAGATTGACTGGCTGGGGGCGATTTACCTCAGCATGGCGCTGCTGTGCATCATCCTGTTTACCTCGGAAGGGGGCAGCGTTCATGCGTGGAATGACCCGCAGCTGTGGTGCATTCTGGCCTTCGGCATCGTGGGGGTCATCGGTTTTATCTACGAAGAGCGAATGGCCGCCGAGCCGATTATTCCGCTGTCGCTGTTCCGCAACCGCAGCTTCCTGCTGTGCAGTCTGATCGGCTTCGTCATCGGCATGTCGCTGTTTGGATCAGTCACCTTCCTGCCGCTCTATCTGCAGGTGGTGAAGGAGGCGACCCCCACCGAGGCCGGGCTGCAGCTGATCCCCCTGATGGGCGGCCTGCTGCTGACCTCGATTATCAGCGGGCGGATTATCAGCCGTACCGGTAAATATCGCCTGTTTCCGATCCTCGGTACCCTGCTTGGCGTGACCGGCATGGTGCTGCTGACCCGGATCACCATTCACTCACCGCTGTGGCAGCTGTACCTGTTTACCGGCGTGCTGGGGGCGGGTCTGGGGCTGGTGATGCAGGTGCTGGTCCTGGCGGTACAGAACGCGATGCCGGCGAAGCTTTACGGCGTCGCCACCTCCGGCGTGACCCTGTTCCGCTCGATCGGCGGCTCCATCGGCGTGGCGCTGTTTGGCGCGGTGTTCACGCACGTGCTGCAGAGCAACCTGCAAAAGCTGTTGCCGGAAGGCGCGGTACTGCCGCCGGGAATGAATCCGGTGGCGGTGCAGCACCTGCCCGCGGATATCCGCCTCGACTATCTCGACGCCTTCGGCGCGGCGATCCACGCGGCGTTCCTCATGGCGGCCTGCATTATGGCGGTGGCGTTTGTCCTCTCCTGGCTGTTAAAGGAGGCGCCGCTGAAGACCGCGACGCACTAAGCGGCCCCGGCAATGCGCAGCAGCGCCTGACGCAGCGCCGGCGCGGCAAAATCGATAAATTTTCGCAGCTTAAGCGGCGCCAGGTCCCGGGCGGTATACAGCAAATGGACCGGCGCCGGCTCCGGCTCGACGCGCTCCAGCAGCAGACGGAGCTCACCCTGTCGCAGGCCGTCCAGCGCCTGATAGTGCAGTAAGCGAGCTACGCCCACCCCCAGCCGCGCGGCATCGGCAGCGCTCTCCGGCGTGGTGACCGATAACGCCGGCGGCAGGTTAATCAACTGGTCCTCGCGCTCAGCGGCGCGAAAGCGCCAGCCGCGATAGGGCATCGGCGATTCAATGCGGATGATCGGCAGCGCCGCCAGATCGCGCGGCCGCTGCGGCTCGCCGTATTTCGCCAGCAGCGCCGGATGGGCGCAGGCCACAATGCGCATCCTGCCAAGGCGGGTGGCCACCATGCTGCTGTCCGCCAGGTCGCCTATCCGCACCGCCAGATCGATATGGTCGCCCACCAGGTCGGCGTTACGATCGCTGAGCAGCAAACGGACGTGAATCTGCGGGTAACGGGCGATGAATTCAGCGATCACCGGGAGAACGTGCTGGCGCCCAAACATTGTCGGCGCAGAGATCACCAGCTCGCCTTTCGGTTCCTGATACTCGCCCGTCGCCTGGCGTTCGGCGTTTTCCACCTCCTCAAGGATCCGCCGCGCGGCAGCGACATAATCGACCCCGGCGTCGGTGAGCGTCAGTTTGCGGGTGGTCCGCGCCAGCAGGCGCACCCCCAGCGCGTTCTCCAGCTCGCCGATATGGCGGCTGACGGTGGTCAACGGCATATTCAGCGCCCGCGCCGCCGCCGACATACTCCCCAGCTCGGTCACTTTCACCAGCAGCGCCATCGCGCTTAATCGATCCATTATTCTCCCGATTTTTGGAAAGATGATTGCCACGAAACCAGTATTATCATTTTTTACAGTACAGTCCATGATGGCGCCAGACAACAGGAGGCGCTATGGCAGCAACCTTTCTCGATATCGCCATCACCCCGGACGTGATGGATGTGCAGCATGAAATGGGCAGCGACCAGCTGTGGCAAACGCCGCATAGTCGCCGCCAGGCCGACCGCTTCGGCGACAGCGAAGCGGGGATGATCGCCACCCGCGACAGCTTTTATCTGGCGACGGTGTCGCAGAGCGGCTGGCCCTACATTCAGCATCGCGGCGGCCCGCCGGGGTTTCTGCATCTGCTGGACGATACCACCCTGGCGATGGCGGATTTCGGCGGCAACCGTCAGTACATTACCACCGGCAACCTGCGCGGCAGCGACCGGGCCTGCCTGTTTTTGATGGATTATCCGCGCCGTGCCAGGCTGAAAATCTACGCCACCGTCGAGGTCGTGGCGGCAGAGAACCACCCGCAGCTGCTGGCGCAGGTGGCGCCGGCCAACTATCGCGCCCGCATCGAGCGCCTGTTTCTTTTTCATCTGCAGGCGTTTGACTGGAACTGCCCGCAGCACATTACGCCGCGCTACAGCGCGCAGCAGGTGGCGGAGTACAGCCAGAACCTGCAGCAACGTATTCATGACCTGGAGCAGGAGAATCTGCGCCTGCAGCAGCAATTAGCCCGCAGAGGAGAGTCAGCATGACCGAACAACGTCCCCCGTTACCGCCGTTTACCCGCGACAGCGCTATCCAGAAGGTCCGCGCCGCGGAAGATGGCTGGAACAGCCGCGATGCCGAAAAGGTCGCTCTGGCCTACACCGTGGACAGCGAATGGCGCAACCGCAGCGAGTTTGTCCACGGCAGGGGGCAAATTGTCGAATTCCTGCAGCGAAAATGGCGTAAAGAGCAACAATATCGGCTGATTAAGGAGCTGTGGGCATGGCAGGAAAATCGCATCGCCGTGCGCTTCGCCTATGAGTGGTGCGACGACAGCGGCAACTGGTTTCGCTCGTACGGCAATGAAAACTGGGAGTTTGATCAGCACGGGCTGATGCAGACGCGCTACGCCTGCATCAACGATCTGCCGATCGCCGAAAGCGAGCGCCTGTTCCACTGGCCCCAGGGGCGTCGCCCGGACGATCATCCGGGGCTCAGCGACCTGGGGCTGTAAAACCGGTGCTGCGCGACGGATTAATCGGCTTTCGGGAAGTCGACCACCGTGTCGTTAACCCGGTTCACCATATTGGTGAACAAGATTGCGCTGATGGCGCTGATAATCTCAATCACCTGCTGGTCGCTAAAACCGGCGTTGCGCAGCGCGGCGACGTCGGCTTCCGGCAGCGTGCCGGTGGTGGTCACCAGCGTCTGCGCAAATTTCACCAGCGCATCAAGCTGTGCCTCTTCCGCATACTCCCCGCGGCGCAGGGCGTGGATCTGTTCGCTGCTGAAGCCGGCTTTTTTCGCCATCAGCGTATGTGCGGCCAGGCAGTAGTCACAGCCGGTGGCTTCGCTGACCGACAGGTTAATGGCTTCCAGCTGTTGGGCGCTGAGGCTGCCTTTATGTAGCATCGCATTGTGCGCCAGCGCCTGCTGCAGCGCGGCCGGCGAGTGGCCGCCGATGGCCAGGTAGGCATTCGGCACTTTGCCCATTGCTTTTTTGATCCCGGCGAAAATATCGGCGGCTTTGCCGGTGGCGTCTTGTTCACGGATATCAGCTAAACGGCTCATGGTTAACTCCTGTTGTTTTCGAGGGTGTGTGTTGGCATTGGGGTCATCTTAGGCGGTTGCCGCATGCTAGACTGGCGGTCTTCGTCTCACCTTTTTGTCTTATCGTCTCAGGAGAAGCATGGACAGTCTCAGTCATCTGCTGGCGCTGCTGGCGCCGCGCTGCGAAGTGAACCTGCACTGTCGCTTCGGCGGCCGCTGGCAGGCCGGGCACCAGCAAATGCGCAGCGGCGTGGTGCCATGGCACGTGGTGCTGCGCGGCGAGGGGCGGCTCAACGTCGGCGGCCAGACCCATCACCTGCGCGCGGGAGATGTGGTCCTCCTGCCGCACGGTTCGCCGCACCTGATGGAGAGCCTGGTGGAGTGGGGCCAGGTGCTGCCGGTGGCGCATCGCTTTAACGGCACGGTGACGGAAATGCGCGCCGGCCCGGCGGAGGGGGCGCTGGAGATGCTGTGCGGCGAATTCTATTTTGGTCCGCACGTCAGCTGGCTGTTCACTGAGGCGTCGACGCTGATCCATCTCCATACCGATGCGCGCGAAGACTGCCCGGAGCTGCAGCCATTGCTTAACATACTGGTCCGCGAAAGTCTGGCGCAGCGTCCCGGCGGCAGCGCTATCGTGCGCAGCCTCGGCGATACGCTGCTGGTGCTGCTGCTGCGCATGCTGCTTGGCGAGCAGCAGCCGCCAGGCGGGCTGCTGCGTCTGATGAGCGATGAGCGCCTGATGCCGGCGGTGCTGGCGGTGATGGCGACCCCGGAGCAGCCGTGGACGCTGGAAACCATGGCCGCCCGCGCCTTTCTGTCGCGGGCCACCTTTGCCCGCCATTTTGCCCGCGTTTATCACCTGACGCCGCAGGCGTGGCTGTCGCAGCTGCGAATGGCGCTGGCCGCCCGGCTGCTGCGCCTGGAGCGTCAGACCAACCTCGAGGTCATTGCCGAACGCTGCGGCTTTCAGTCGCTGGCGTCCTTCTCGAAGCGCTTCAAAATGCGCTATGGCGTGACGCCGGGCGAGTGGCGACGGGGCTAGCGCTTCGCGCCTGACGAAGATGATTTTATTTCCGGTTGCGTGGTTTGCTGTTTATTACCCCACCCGAAAGTCGCTATAGTTTTGCACGAAAAAAACAACGACAGTCAGGACGGACAGGGTGAAGAGGATGAGATTACGTTTACGTGCCGCCGCCGCGGTAATGCTGGCGGGTCTGGCGCTGGTCGGCTGCGACCAAAAGGGTAATGAAGCGAAGCACATTAAGGTCGGCGTGATTAACGGCGCTGAACAGGATGTGGCGGAAGTGGCGAAGAAAGTGGCCAAAGAGAAGTATGGTCTGGAGGTTGAGCTGGTGGGGTTCAGCGGCTCGCTGTTGCCTAACGAATCGACCAACGCCGGGGATCTGGACGCCAACGTCTTCCAGCATCGGCCTTTCCTTGAGCAGGACAACAAAGCGCATAACTACCATCTGGTGGCGGTAGGCAATACCTTCGTCTTCCCGATGGCCGGCTATTCGCGCAAGATAAAGTCAGTCGCCGAACTGAAAGACGGCGCGACGATCGCTATCCCCAACGATCCGACCAACCTCGGGCGGGCGCTGCTGCTGCTGCAAAAAGAGAAGCTGATTACCCTCAAAGCCGGTACCGGCCTGCTGCCGACGGCGGTGGATATCACCGACAACCCGCATCATCTGAAAATTATGGAGCTGGAAGGGGCGCAACTGCCGCGCGTACTCGACGATCCTAAAGTCGACGTGGCCATCATCAGCACCACCTACCTGCAGCAAACCGGGCTGTCGCCGGTTCGCGATGGCATCTTTATCGAAGATAAAAACTCGCCCTACGTGAACATCATCGTGACCCGTGAAGACAATAAAGACGCGGAAAACGTGAAAGAGTTTATGCAGTCGTACCAGTCGCCGGAGGTGGCGAAGGCGGCAGAGACTATCTTCAACGGCGGCGCGGTGCCGGGCTGGTAAGCCAACTTACAGGGAGAGGCGCGTATGGTACGCCAACGGCAGGCCGATCTGCTGCTGATTGCCGCGACGGTGATTGCCGCCTGCGGCTGGATTTTTTCCCGCGAGGCGATCGCCGGCATGCCGGTATTCGCGTTCCTTGGGCTGCGCTTTTTCTTCGCCGCGCTGCTGCTGCTGCCGTTTTGCCGCGGGTTTCGCCCGCAAAAGCAGCACTGGCCAAAGCTCATCATCAGCGGGCTATGGTTTGCGCTCAACCTCTGCCTGTGGATCTACTCGGTCTCCACGACGGCGTCGCTCGGCGAAGGGGCGTTTATCATGAGCCTGTCGATGATGTTCGTCCCGCTGACCGCGTGGGTGATGATGAAGGTGCGTCCGCCGCGGGCCTGGTGGGAGTGCCTGCCGATCGCGGTGGTGGGCCTGGGCCTGCTCAGCCTGCACATGCCGATAGTCTTCCATCCCAGCCAGGGCTGGTTTTTGCTGACGGCGCTGGTGCAGTCCATCTGGTTCTGTTACACCAGCCGCTGCGCGCGTGAAGTACCGCTGATCCCCCTGACCACCGTGCAGCTGGCGATCACTGGTATTGTCGGGTTGACCCTCTCCGCTGCCGTTGAACGCTGGGACCAGCCGATGACCCTGCCGACCTTCGGCTGGCTGGTGGCCAGCATTGTCATCGCCACCAGCCTGCGCTTCGGTCTGCAGATGAAGGGGCAGAAGTACGCGGCGGTGGCCAGCGCGGCGATCATTATGGTGCTCGAACCGCTGCTGACGGTCATTGCCGCCGCGCTGTGGTATGGCGAACAGCTGCCGCTGCAGAAGATTATCGGCGGCGTGCTGATCCTGGTTGCCCAGCTGTGGTTCCGCTGGCGGATGCTTAAGCCGTAGCCTGCCCGGTGCGCGGCTGCGCCATCAATTGCAGCAGCGGCACCAGCGACAGCCCGTCCGGCATTTCGCCGCGGGCGATCAGCTGGTTTATCTCCTCAAAGGTAAACCAGCCGGTTTCCATCACTTCATCCTGATCCGCATCCATCCCCACCCAGCGTAAACCGGTGGCCAGCCAGGTGATAAACAGCTGGTCGCTGCTGCCGTAGGAGGGGTTGAAGCGCATGATCTCCTCGACGCGTTGCGCCTGCCAGCCGGTCTCTTCCCGCAGCTCGCGCAGCGCGGCCGCCGCCGGATCTTCCCCTTCGTCAACGCCGCCTGACGGAATGGCCCACACCACCTTGTCGATCAGGTAGCGGTAGTGGCGAATCAGCAGCACTTTGTCATCCTGGATAGCCACAATCCCCACCGCCGGGCGCGGATAGTGAATGGCGTAAAAGTCGCGGCGCTCGCCGGGGGCGATATCAATACCCACCTTGCGCATGCTGAACCACGGCGTCTCGGCGATGATCTGCGGGTCGTGCATATCGGCGGCGGTCAGTTTTTTCTTCATCCTGCCACTCCTGTCAAAAATGGAGCCTTCAGAACAACATAGCCGGAGGCGGATAGCAATCGCCGCAGGTTGGCCCGATTTCATCGATCCTTGCCCAAATGCCCCTATTGCGCCAGGCTGGTACTCAGTACGATGTTCGTCAAATCACCCCCTGAGGAACGCCAACATGAACATCACCCATATCCGTAACGCGACCCAGATTATTGAATACGCCGGGAAAAAGTTTCTGATCGATCCGATGCTGGCGGACAAGGGCGCCTGGCCGGGTTTTCCGGGCACCGCGCGCAGCGAGCTGCGCAACCCGCTGGTAGCGCTGCCTTTTTCCCGCGATAAAATCATCGACGTTGACGCGGTGATCGTCACCCATACCCATGACGATCACTGGGACGAGGCGGCGATCGCCGCGATCCCGAAAACCCTGCCGGTGTTCGTCCAGCACGAAGCCGACGGCGCATTGCTGCGCAGCCAGGGTTTCCAGGATATCTGCCTGCTGACGGCAGACAGCGAATTTGCCGGCGTGCGCCTGCTGAAAACCACCTCCGGCCAGCACGGCAGCGATCGCACCTACGCGGTGCCGGCGATGGCCGAACGCCTGGGCGAGGCCTGCGGCGTGCTGTTTCGCCATCCGCAGGAGAAGACGCTGTGGCTGGTGGGAGATACCATCTGGCGTGATGAAATTGCAGCCGACCTGCTGAAGCTGCGCCCGGACGTGGTGGTCCTCAACGCCGGCTACGCCCACGTCATCGGCTTTGGCCCGATTATCATGGGCAAAGAGGATCTCCTGAACGTACACTTCACCCTGCCGGAAGCGAAAATCATGGCGATTCACCTGGAAGCGGTCAACCACTGCCTGGTGAGCCGGGAAGAGATGCGCCAGTATGCGCTGGATAATCAGATAGCCGAGGTAGTGTGTATCCCGCAGGATGGGGAAACCGTGTTTTATTAACGTGCGCAAGGGGAAGGAACGATGAAACTCACCGACGTGGCGATTGTTGCCGTAGAGGGCTTTAGCCCGTTTCATTACGCCGTTCCCTGCATGCTGTTTGGCGATTCGGTCTCTGAAAGCAAACGCTTTAACCTGCACATTTGCGCCGAGCGGCCGGGGCTACTGCGCGCCCGCGACGGCTTTGCGCTGTACGCCAGCGGCGATTACGCCGTGCTGGAACAGGCGGATATCGTGGTGGTGCCTTACTGGGGCGAGGTTGACCGCCGCCCGCCGCAGGCGCTGCTTGATAGCCTGGTGCGGGCCCGGAATAACGGCGCGGAAATCGTCGGTCTGTGCCTCGGCGCGTTCGTCCTGGGCTACGCCGGGCTGCTGGACGGGAAACGCGCGGCGACCCACTGGGAGTTTGAGCAGGATTTTCAGCGCCGGTTTCCGCAGGTGCGGCTGGATATCAACGCCCTGTATGTCGACGACCAGCGGATCATTACTTCGGCGGGCACCGCGGCGGCGCTGGACTGTTGCCTCTACATCATCCGCCAGCGTTTCGGCAGCCTCGCGGCCAACCAGATCGCCCGGCGGCTGATTGTTTCACCGCACCGCGAGGGCGGCCAGGCGCAGTTCATCGCCCAGCCGGTGCCGAAAAACACCCGCGATGCGCGAATCAACTGCCTGCTGGATTATCTGCAGCAGCATATTGCCGAGCCGCATAATCTCGATTCGCTGGCGCGGGTGGTGGCGATGAGCCGCCGCAGCCTGACCCGCCACTTCGCCCGGGCGACCGGGATGAGCATTACCGACTGGCTGACCGCCGAACGCCTGCGCCGCAGCCAGAGCCTGCTTGAGGCGGGCGATCTGCCGGTTGAGCAGGTGGCGGAGGCGGTGGGTTATCTCTCTGCCGTCACCTGGCGTCAGCAGTTTAAAGCGCGCTTTGGCGTCAGTCCGACCGAATGGCGGCGCACCTTTCGCCGCGGCGCTTAGCCGGCGAGGGTCGCGCTGTCGATCACGAAGCGGTATTTCACGTCGCCCTTGACCATTCTTTCCCAGGCTTCGTTGATCTCATCGCCGCGGATCAGTTCGATATCGGCGACGATGCCGTGTTCAGCGCAGAAGTCGAGCATCTCCTGAGTTTCCGCGATCCCGCCAATCATCGACCCGGCAATCGACCGGCGGCGGATGATCAGATTGAACACTTCCGGCGACGGATGCGGCGTGGCCGGAGCGCCCACCAGCGTCATGGTGCCATCGCGCTTCAGCAGCGTGGTGAAGGCATCGAGATTATGCGGCGCCGCCACGGTGTTGAGGATGAAATCGAAGCTTTTGACGTGGGCCGCCATTTCGTCTTCGTTACGCGACACCACCACCTCATCGGCGCCCAGCGCTCTGGCCGCATTACGCTTGGATTCGGAGGTGGTAAAGGCCACCACGTGAGCCCCCATGGCGTGGGCCAACTTGATTCCCATATGCCCAAGGCCGCCGATGCCGACCACGCCGACTTTTTTACCCGGCCCGGCGTGCCAGTGGCGCAGCGGCGAGTAGGTCGTGATCCCGGCGCACAGCAGCGGCGCGACGGCGGCCAGCTGCGCTTCGGGATGGGTTATCCGCAGCACGTAGTGTTCTTTAACCACGATCTGCTGTGAATAGCCGCCCAGGGTGTGGCCCGGCGCGTCCTGGGTCGGTCCGTTGTAGGTCAGCACCATATGGTCGCAGTAGTTCTCCAGCCCCTCAGCGCACTCCTCGCACTGTTGACAGCTATCGACCATGCAGCCGACGCCCACCAGATCGCCGACGGCGTAGCGCGAGACAGCGTCGCCGACCGCGGTGACCCGGCCCACAATTTCATGCCCCGGCACGCAGGGATAGAGCGTTCCCGCCCATTCCGATCGCGCCTGGTGGAGATCGGAGTGGCAGACGCCGCAGTAGGCGATGGCGATCTGCACATCCTGCGGCCCCGGTTCGCGGCGGGTGATGGCCATTGATTCCAGCGGCTGGCTGGCGGAGTAGGTACCTATAGCGTTGATCAGCATAGCGAAACCTCTTGATCGAATAGAGCGGGAGATGGATGCGGGTGGTCAGTGGCATCGATAAGGGTAGCCTGGACTGGGAGAGATGCGAGGGGGAAAGCGGCATCAGGCACGGCGTAAGCGAGCGAGTCGCCGGAGTCGCAATTTATAAGACAGGTTTATCATTTAAGCGGCTAAGCCGTATAAATATTTACGAAAATTATTGTTTTTTAGTGATGTAAAATCGAGGTAAACCGCTTATGCCGATAATAATGCTTACACTCTTTTTATTATGGAAACGACTTGGTTTTTATTCATGATTGCGCGTGTTGATACTATTACCGCTGAAAATCATGTCCTTCAACCTGACTTAATGACACAACACGATGTCGAAACCTGACGCCAACGGCCAGAATTCCCGGTCATTACCCTCTTTTTTTTATGGACGACGAACAAAACCGTTACCTGCGGTGGAATCCTTATTATCCGCGTTCCGGCCTGTCAGCACCCCTTTTGAACTGGCGCAGTCAAACTATTACCATTTTCCCTTGGCCCAAAGCGAATCCGGCTTCATTCTCCTCGAAGAAGGCGTGGCTTCAGTTTGCTTTGCGGAAAATCAACTGGTGATATCGACGGTCCTCGCCCCGGCTATATTGGGATTAATTGATAATTATGGCGTGTTTAACGGGCTCCCGGATAAACGCCACTGTTCTCTGTTTGCTGAGACGGATTTAAGCGGGCGCTGGATAGCGCATCAGGCCGCGGTCAATATCCTGAATGAGAAAAACCTGTGGCAGGAGATGGCCCATATCCTGACGCAGCGGTTGATGGTGTTGAGCATGCGCGAGCAGGAGCTGCTGGGGGTGGACTCTTACCAGATGGTGCGCATCCTGTTAATGGAGCTGGCGGTCTATTCGGAGACGTATCGTAGACAGATCAATGTATTAAGGTTTATCCAGCGGCGTACCAACCTGTCGCGTAGCCGCATTATGTCGATTCTGTCGGAGCTGCGCAAAGGCGGTTATATTATTATCCACCGCGGGGTGTTGATGACTATCGCCCAACCGCTTCCCGCCAATTTTTGAGCCTGGCAGGCGAAGGGCGTGATTTGTCGCCCCCCACCTGCTGGTCCGCTTAGGGCTCAATCGCCGTCAGGTAGTCCAGCCGCAGCGGCTCAGCCAGCAGACGCTCCATCTGCATAACAAACGCCTGAAAATAGGGCATCTCTACATGCGCATCAAGGGCGTCCTGCCCACGCCACGCTTCGCGCATGTAGAAAGTGTCCGGCGCGTCACGCAGCTGGAACAGCGCGTAGTCGAGATTACCCGGCTCCTGTCTCGTCGGCAGGAGCAGCTTCTGCAGGGCCTGGCGCAGCGCGTCCGTTTGGCCTGGTTTCGCCTTGAGCACGGCGAGCAGGGTTATCATCTTAAAATCCCTCCAGCACAATCTTGCCCACCGCGCGTCCGGTTTCCAGCTGGCGATGCACTTTCTGCAGATTGTCGGCAGTGATGGCGCCATAGTGTTCGCCGAGGGTGGTTTTGATCGTGTGGTTGTCGATCAGGGCCGCCACGCGGGTCAGCAGCTGATGCTGGGCGATCATGTCATCCGTCTCAAACATTGAGCGGGTGAACATAAATTCCCAGTGCAGGGAGAGGCTTTTGGCTTTCAGCGGCACCACGTCCAGGGTCTCCGGATCATCAATCAGCGCCAGCTTGCCCTGCGGGGCGAGGGCGTCAATCAGCGCATTGAAGTGCTGGTCGGTGTTGGTCAGGCTGGCGACATGGGTCACCGCGTTGATGCCGATACGCGCCAGCTCGTCGGCGAGCGGCTTGCTGTGATCGATAACATGGTGCGCGCCCCCCTCGCGGACCCACCGTTGACTCTCCGGACGCGAAGCGGTGCCGATCACCGTCATGGCGGTCAGTTTGCTGGCCAGCTGGGTCAGGATCGAGCCCACGCCGCCCGCCGCGCCGACGATCAGCAGCGTGTCGCCCGCGTTACCGCCTTCCGTGACGCCGAGACGGTGAAACAGCAGCTCCCAGGCGGTGATCGCCGTCAGCGGCAGCGCGGCGGCGGAGGCATTATCGAGGGTGCGCGGTTTGTGCGCCACCAGGCGCTCATCCACCAGCTGATATTCACTGTTGCTACCGGCCCGGCCCAGGGCGCCGGCGTACCAGACCTCATCGCCTGGCGCGAACAGCGTCACTTCCTCACCGACGGACTGCACCACGCCAACGGCGTCCCAGCCCAGCACCCGCGGCGTGTCGCCCCGGAAGCCGGCGCGCACTTTAGTGTCTACCGGATTGACCGATACCGCCTTCACGGCAACCAGCAGGTCACGCCCGTGGGCGGAGGGGACCGGCAGGTCGATCTCGGTTAAAAAAGGGATATTGTCGCCGTCAGCGGCGGCTTGAGTAATGGCGATAGCTTTCATAACTGCTCCGGTCTGTGAATCGGGTGAATAAAGCGATGACGCGATAGTAGACCGGTGCCGGGAGGGGAAAAACGGGTTAACGGCAATAACAGTTATATGCAGAAAGTGAAAATCAGCCCACCTGATAGAAATCGAGCATCACCCCATCCTGAGTACGCCCGCCGGCGCAGATAAACAGCGAGGTGGTTAGCCAGCTGAGCGCGGGGGTATCCACCTCGAAGGTGGGGACAGTGCGAAAATAGATATCTTCCGGCGGAATAGTGCTAAAAAAGCGCATATCGTCGGCGAACAGTTGGTCATGATAGTGGGCCGGCACCCGGCGGATACCGTTGTTTTCCACGTACACCGTCCCTTCCTCCACCTGCAGGGCATAGCGGGCGGATAGCCTGCATGTGCCGTCGGGCCCGATAATCTGGCTATCGACGCCGCCGGGCAGCACGTGGCCGCGCAGTTGACCCGAGACGCTGCCGCCGAGAATCGGGATCAGCTGGCGCTTGCCGGTCTGCGGACTGCGGGAGACAATCACCGGTTTATCAACCTGGATGGTAATGGAAAAACAGTGTCTCAGTTCGGGGGTCATCATGGCTCTCCTGTTTCGGTTGGCAACGGCACGCGGCCTTTGCGCCAGTGTAACGGGTTTGCAGGAGACAAAATAACGCAGGGTTTGGATGAAAATGATTGGCTGAGATGATGGGTTTTGCGACTCAGTTTGGTTGGGCGTGGCTGTGGGCGAGCAGAGGCAAACTGGCGGAAGATCACAGGAGTTGAACCTGCCCGGGACCGCTGGCGGCCCCAACTGGATTTGAAGTCCAGCCACCTCACCGGAGATGACGATCTTCCGCGCCTCGATTGCTACATGGAGGCGGGGCGCATTATAGCTACTTTCAGCCGTTTACCACATACCTGAACGCACTTTTTTACTGTTAAAACTGGACTTTGCAGAACAGTCTGAGACAAATCCGTTCAAAATCCATGAGTTACACTTTTTCATGCTCTTTCAGGCTAACGCGATCGCAGAATACATGAAACATATTCTGATAATGACCTAATTCATCTTCCTGCGGCAAAGGCTGATAAAAAATGTAACCGGTACCCATCTGTGGTGCCGCCAAGGGAATTGTGCCCATATGAAAGATCCTGTTTTGTCCGTCAAAGAGAAAATTGGCTACGGCATGGGCGACGGCGCCACCCTCACCATTATTCTCGCCTTGTTCACCCTCGTTCCGGCGGAGAGGGTTTTTTTATTCCATTTTTGTACAAAAAGTAACATTCATTTCAGTCTGGTGACTCAGGCCGCAGACGCTATTCCTGAACGGTGATAGCGTATGCTGCCGCTGAGAGGAGCCCGCCATGGACTTAGAAAATATCTTTCGTGACGTGAAGCTAAGCAAAACGGAAATGACCGTGCTGCGCTTTATCCAGAACGACCCGGAGCTGTGTATCCGCCAGGGGATCCGCGCCGTGGCGGAGCAGTGCTACAGTAACCCCTCCTCGCTGGTGCGGTTGGCGAAAAAGCTTAAGTTCAGCGGCTGGCTGGAGCTGGTCTATTTCATCAAGTTCAATATCACCATGCCGAAGCTCGATGTCACCAACGATATCGACTATATGAGCATTCAGCCGGCGGAGGCGCTGACGCCGCTGCTGGCAAGCCTCGCGCAGCAGCGCGTCCTGATCCACGGCAGCGGTTTTTCGCAGTTGATTGCCCAGTATATTTATAACAAGTTCCTCGTCACTGGGGTGAATGCCAGCCTGGCGCTGTGGCCGGATTACGAAATCCTTGAGCAGAAAAACGCCGCTCGCTTCGACTCCATCTGGATCATTTCTAAATCCGGGCGCAGCAGCTCGGCGCTCAACTGGGTGAAGGCCATGGAGGGGAAGGAGATCAACCTGGTCTGCTTTACCGGCGATTATCAGAGCCCGCTGGCGCAGGCTGCGGATACGGCGTTTATCATTCACGATCCGCAGAAGTTCGACGATGATATTTACTGGAGCAACCCGTTTTTCGGCTACTGCATCCTAGGCTTTGAGCGGCTACTGAAGATGTGGTTTACCCGCGCACCTGGCAACAGGTAGCTCCGCTAAGCGCAGTGCCGCCGGGCAATATATCAGGCGCCGCGCCACCATGTTGCCGGGTGGCGGCTGCGCCTTACCCGGCCTACGCCTCCAGGTCCGGTCAGTGATTTACCGCCAGGCGGCGAACTGCTTATCGTCGAGATAAGCTTCGACCAGGGTTTTCGCCAGCGACCAGGAACCGATCAGCGGGTGCGCCATCAGCGCCCGCACCGCCAGCGACTTATCCTGCTGCAGGATCGCCGCTACCGCCAGCCGCTCATACTCTTTCACGCAGGAAATCATATTCTTCTGCGCCGTCGGCACCTTCGTCGGCGTGACCGGCTTGAGGCCCTCCCGGCTCAGGTCGCAGCTGATCTCAATCACGTCGTCAGGGCGCAAAAAGTCGAGCGTGCCATTATTCTGGATCGACACCACGATCCGCTTGGTGGTGGTGCTGTTCACCGCTTCCAGAATATCCAGCGCCACCCCGGCATAGCCGCCGGTGTCCGGCTCTTCGATAAACTGCCGCAGCGTCAGCGGCTCGCGGGTATGAAATTTCTCCTGCCGGGATTCGTTCTGCATATAGCTGTTTTCCCGGCGCAGGTAGTGCTGCATCCAGATATTGAAGGCGGCTTCCGGCTGCGTTCTGGCATCCACGGTGCGCAGCGCCTGGCGCATCTCCTGATTGATACGGGCGATTTGCTCCCCGCGCGTTTCGCCTGCCCCCTGAATCGCCTTCAGCGCCTCGTCGCGATAGTAGTAATAATAGAGATATTCGTTGAGTAACTGGTTATCGCACAGCCGCACCAGCTCGGGTGAGAAGTACTGCATCGCGGTCTTCTGGTACAGCGCCGGGCTGGCGATCAGCCGCTCGGTCACCGCTTCCCCGCGCACGGTGAAGTGGGTAAACCAGGAGAAATGGTTCAGCCCATAGCATTCCACGCTCAGGTCGCGCTCCTCACAGCCGAGGATCGCCGGCAGTTCACGAATCAGCTCGGAAGGCGCATCGCAGATCCCATAGACCCGACGCTTAAAGCCGGACTTGACGATCGCTTCCGTCACCAGGCCTGACGGGTTGGTAAAGTTAAACAGAATGGCGTCTTCGGCGGCATGGGCCTCGATCAGCCGGCAATAGTCGAGGATCGCCGGGATCGAGCGCATGGCCATCGCGAAGCCGCCGGCGCCGGTGGTCTCCTGGCCGAGGGTGTTATGTTGCAGCGCAATGCGCTCGTCGCGAATGCGGCTTTCATCGCCGCCGACCCGCAGGGTGGTAATAATATAATTGGCGTTTTGCAGCGCCGCGACCGGGTCGGTGGTGGTCGTGAAATGAATATCCGGGCGAATGGTCGTAAATACATAGCGGGCGATTTCGCCGAATATCGCCAGATTATCCGCAGAGTTATCGAGAAAAACCACCTCCGTTAAACCAATGCGGTGAGCATTATATGCCAGAGATTTCGCTAAAAATGCAGAGCGAACGCCGCCCCCGCCTAATACGGTTAATTTCATACAAACTCCTCATTAATTTTCTGCTAACCAGTTATCAACCCGGGAACGTACCTGTCCCACTTTTACGCCATAAATAACCTGAACTTCATTACGATTGCGCACCACGCCGTTGGCGCCGGTATTTTTTAATTGCGCGTCATCAACTTGCGCCATATCGCGCACGGCTACGCGCAGACGAGTAAAACAATTATCGACGGAGAGAATATTCTCCTTGCCCCCGAGGCCGCGGATAATGTCATCGGTAACCGACTGCGGCTGCGCGACTTTCTGGCGGTACTCCGCTTTGCTGTAGAGCTTCACGCTCTCGTCATCTTCCCGGCCCGGTGTTTTCAGATTCAGCCTCACCACCAGGGTGCGGAAAATCACGTAGTAGACGGCGAACTGGCCGATCCCGATAAGGACATATCCCGGCCAGCGCGTTAAGGAGACCGGCAGCGGCAGGTTATAGATCAGAAATTCGATCAGGCCCGATGCGCCCCAGGGGCGTACGGTGAAGAGGTCGCAAATGGCCTGCGAGGCGGCGGTTAACGTCGCATGGATCACCCACAGCAGCGGCGAGACAAACAAAAAGGTGAACTCAATCGGCTCGGTGATGCCGGTCAGCATGGAGGTGATAATCGCCGGCAGCAGAATCGCCTTAGCCATTACTTTTTTCTCCGGCTTCGCGGTGTGGTAGAACGCCAGCGAGGCGCCGGCGAGGCCGAAGATGGTGGTCATCCCTTGCTGTGAGAAGCGTAGGGCCTCATTCATCACCGGGGTCAGATCCGGGTGGCGCATATAGGCGAGGAAAATGGCCTGGGTACCGGAGACCACCTGGCCGTCCACGTTCAGGGTGCCGCCAATCTGGGTGAGCTGGAAGGGGGACCAGACAAAATGGTGCAGGCCGGTCGGGATAAGAAATTTTTCAAAGAAACCATAGACGAAGACCCCGGCGACCCCGGCATTTTTCATAAAGCCGGTGAGGGCGGAGATGCCGTGGGTCATAAACGGCCAAATCCAGGTAAAGGCGATGGCGTAGAAGATAACCACCGGCGTCATCGCCACCAGCGTCAGCTTGGCGCCGCCGTACATCGACAGCGCGCCGGGCAGGTCAATGGTAGAGACTTTATTGTGCACCCACGCGATGGTGCAGCCGAGAATAATGCCAAGGAAAACGCCCATATCCACCACCACAAAGCCCAGCAGCTGGGTTTGCCCGGTGCCATAATATTCACCGTTAATTTTTTCGGCGAGTCCGTGAGTGTGTTCCAGCCAGGAGTGGTTGGCGCCAAGAAACATAATGAAGCACATCACCGCAACCAGCGCGACTTCGGTTTTTTTATCTTTTGCCAGACCATAGCTAATGCCGACGCAAAATAATAAGCCGAGGTTGCCAAATAAAGGCCAAAAGGTGTCGCCGAGCATCTGCCCAAGCTGGTGCAGGAAACTGGTTTCAGCAATTAATGTCGGATTAGTTAATACTGAACTGAGGGCCAGAATTAAGCCAATGACCGGCAAGAACAATACGGCGCCGATCATGGCCCGGGAGAATTTTTGCATATTCTCCAGAATACGCTGACGTATTTCAGGCATGATTGATCCTTTTATATTTTTGTAGGGACAGGGAGCGGTTTTTTATCGACTTCCAGTATTTTGGTTATAGCAACTCTGATATTTGAAGGGAACCAGTAGCGGTAAATAGGCACAGATAGCCGCTTATTGCACACAGGTTTCAGAATGCCTGCAGACCCTCTCCCTGACAGGGAGAGGGCGTAGCCAGAGCGGCGTTTTTGCTGAGAAGCCTTCCCTCTTCCGTGGGGGAGAGGGGGATGGGATATCGCTATGGCGTGACGGGAGCGGGCGCTGGCGCGGCGGGGGCGGTATTGACCTCGCCGTTGCGCATCGTTTGCGCCACCTGCTGTTTCTCCATGTTCACGGCGCTAAGCTGTGCGTTGACCGTCGGCTTGAGCGGGGCATCGGCCTGCACGCTGCCGCTGGCGGTCAGCTGGAGATTGCCATCCCCGCTGATGGGGAGCGAAGGCCAGCCCCAGGCCTGCAGAATATTCAGCGGCACGCCGCGGCCGTTCAAGCTCAAATTGACCTGGCGCTGCGGCAGCTGGGATACCGCGGCGGTGGCCTGCAGAATACCGCGCTCGGTGAACGCGCTGAGCTCAGTGATATTGAGCGTCGACGCCGTGGCGCTCAGCTTGAGTGAAGGGCGGCGCACGTCAATTCGGTTAAAAGTCGCCGCCGCGGCGTTCAGCGTCGCACTACCGTTCCACACCCCCCAGCTGCCGTTTTTCACCAGCTGAAGCTCGCCGCCATAGCCATCGAGAGCGGTAATTTGCCATGGGAAGGCAGGGTCCACATCGATGATCAGGTTGCGGCTGGCGCTGAATTTTTTCAGCGTCAGGCTTTGCAGCCAGGCCGGCATCGGCGTCATCCACAGCGGCTTCCAGTTCGCCGGCAGCGTGTATTCCAGCCCGGCGAAGGCGGTGTCGTCGAGCACCAGCGCGTTACCGGCGCGCAGCCAGTTGCCGGAGGTTCGCACCATGCCGCCCTCCCAGCGCGAGGAGAACTGGCGCAGGGCAATACCCTGGGGTGAAAATTCGGCATTCACGATCGGGTCGAAAAAGTGCAGCGAGCCGTAGATAAATTCGCTGGCATTCATCGACAGCGTGCCGTCCTGGCTCTGCCAGCCGCCGTGACTGAGCGTCAGGTTGCGCAGGTTCAGGTCGAGGTCGGTTACCGCCCAGTCCGGTCCCTGCAGGCGGGCGTCGGTGATATCCAGGCGGCCAATCTGCAGAGAGGGGACCGTGGCTAACGGCGCGAAAAAGTCGGCCAGCGAGGCGGCGCTCTGCAGTCGGATCTCATTTAGCTGAAGGTTATCCACCAGCCAGCTGCCGTCGGCGCTGCGTTTCGCATTGCCGGTTAAGGTGCCGCGGGCGACATCGGCGCCGAGGGTGGAGAGGGTGACCTCGCCCTGATCAATCTTGCCCTGAATCAGGACGTTGCTGGCTTCGACGCCGTTGAGCGTCATTGAACCCGCGCTCATCTGGATCTGTGCCGTTTTCCCCAGCACATTGCCTGCCTCCGGCGCCCATGGGCTGACGCCGCCGGTGACGCGCTGCGCGCTGAGCGCCCAGCCGGTTTCCGGACTATTGAAAGCCATATTGCGCAACATCAGCCGGTCGGCAGCGAACGGCAGGTCGGCAGAGTGGGGGGACAGATTCAGGGTGCCGTCGTTAAGGACAATCTCATCCGCATGCAGCGGGTCGCTAAACTGGCGGGTGCTGAAACCAATATCGACCGTTTTCGCCACCAGGGTTGCCGGCTTGCCTTCCCGGCCAAAGGTGACGTTTTGCAACTGCACATGCAGAGGGGAGGAGAAATCATGATCCATCGCATCGAAGGAGACCTGCCAGCCGGTGCCATTGCTGAGCCAGGCGCTGGCCTGGCGGGCGCCCCAGTGGGTTTGCAGCAGGAACCACGCGCCAACCATGACGAGCAGCAGAGCGACTAGCAGCCAGAGAATCAGCTTTCCAAGAAATTTCATGGTCTTCCACTCTGTGAGATGCACATAACCGTGTTATGCCCGATTTAGGCGCACTTCTCAAGGCAGGCGTGGTTTATTTCCGTGACGGAGCAGGCGGTGGAGGACAACAGGGGGGCGTCCCGGCCGATGGCACGACCGGGGGCGCGTTAAATCAGGCTTTTTCCGGCGGGAAAATTAAATTCAGAACAATCGCCGTGATACCGCCGGCGGCGATGCCGGAGGAAAGCAGATTCTTCAGCCAGTCCGGCGCGAACTGCAGGATCAACGGCTGTTGCGACACGCCGAGGCCCACCGCCAGCGACAGGGCGATAATCAGGATCGCCCGGCGATTCAGCGGCTCGCGGGAGACGATGCGCACGCCGGACGCGGCGATGGTGCCGAACATCACCAGCGTGGCGCCGCCGAGCACCGGCTCAGGGATATGCTGTACGAAACCGCTCACCGCCGGGAACAGCCCGAGGACGATCAGCATCAGCGCTACCACAAAGCCGACGTAGCGGCTGGCGACGCCGGTCAGCTGGATCACGCCGTTGTTCTGGCCGAAGCAGGAGTTCGGGAAGGTGTTGAAGACCGCGGAAACAAAGGAGTTGAGGCCGTTAGCCAACACGCCGCCTTTCAGGCGTTTCATATACAGCGGACCGGAGACCGGCTGCTCGGAGACATCGGAGGTGGCGGTGATATCGCCGATGGTTTCCAGGGAGGTGATCATAAACACCAGCATCAGCGGCAGCAGCAGGCTCCAGTCGATGCCGAGGCCATAGTACAGCGGCGTCGGAACGGTGATGAGGCTGCTGTTGGTCGGGGCGGTGTTGGCCGGCAGCATATCGAGGAACCACGCCGCCAGATAGCCCGCCGCCATGGCAATCACCAGCGAAGCGATGCGCAAATAGGGATTACGCTGGCGGTTGAGAATGATGATCAGCGCCAGCACGATGCCCGCCAGCAGCAGGTTCTTCGGCGCGCCGAAGGTGTGGTCGGCCATCGCCGCGTAGCCGCCGCCGATGGAGGTCAATCCGACCTGAATCAGCGACAGGCCGATAATCATCACCACCACGCCGGAGACCAGCGGGGTAATGATGCGGCGCGCCAGATGCAGGACGCGGGAGAGAACCATTTCCGTGCAGCTGGCCAGCATCAGGGTGCCGAACAGGGCGGCCATCATTGTCGGGACGTCGGCGCCGCCGGTTTTCAGCGCGGTGCCGCCCATGATGAGTGGGGCGACAAAGTTGAAGCTGGTGCCCTGAATGGAGAGCAGTCCGGAACCGACCGGGCCCCAGGCTTTGATCTGAATAATGGAGGCCACGCCCGAGGCGAACAGCGACATGCTGATGATATGTTGGGTATCTTGCGCCGGGAGACCGAGAGCCTGGCAGATTAACAGCGCCGGGGTGATCACCGCGACAAACATCGCCAGCAGGTGCTGGAAGGCGGCGAACAGGGTTTGCGGTAGCGGTGGGCGATCTTCGAGGCGGTAGATTAATTCGCTGGCTGGTTTATGCGCAACCGGTTGCGCATTTTCTGACTCTGCGGTGTTAACGGACATCACAAGCAATCCCAAGGTGGCAAAGCGGGAATTTTATCGGACTGTAGACCAAAAGCAAACGTTTGCCAGCGTTTGCCCATAAAAATTTATGCCGTGAATATGCGCAACGAGATAATTAACATTTTGTATGCTAAATCGCATCATTCAGGATACAAAATATGTTTTTCTGTCATTTTTTCCGCCGTTCTGCGTAAAATCCCCCTCTGACTCCTCATGATGAGAAGCTAAAGACACCAGGAATATCGTCGCGTGTGAATGGATCATGCGCCATAAGGAGCTTTTTATGTTTCATCTCGATACCTTATCGACGCTCGTTGCCGCAACGCTTGTGCTGTTACTCGGCAGAAAACTCGTCCAAACCGTTCCCCTCCTCAAGCAATACACCATTCCTGAACCTGTTGCCGGCGGTCTGCTGGTGGCGCTGGCGCTGCTGGTGCTGAAAAAAAGTATGGATATCGAAATTGATTTCGATATGAGCCTCAAAGATCCGCTGATGCTGGCGTTCTTCGCCACCATCGGGCTTAACGCCAACCTCGCCAGCCTGCGGGCGGGCGGCAAGGTGCTGGGTACCTTTCTGATTGTGGTGGTTGGTCTGCTGCTGCTGCAGAACGCCCTCGGTATCGGCATGGCGAAGCTGCTGGGGCTGGATCCGCTGATGGGTCTGCTGGCCGGCACTATCACCCTTTCCGGCGGCCACGGCACCGGCGCGGCGTGGAGCAAGCTGTTCATTGAGCGCTATGGTTTTGCCAATGCCACGGAGGTGGCGATGGCCTGCGCGACCTTCGGCCTGGTGCTCGGCGGTCTGATCGGCGGCCCGGTGGCGCGTTACCTGGTGAAGCACTCTTCCTCTCCTGACGGGACGCCGGACGATCAGGTAGCGCCGACCGCCTTTGAAAAGCCGGACGTAGGGCGGGTGATCACGTCGCTGGTGCTGATCGAGAGTATCGCCCTGATCGCCATCTGTCTGACGCTGGGCAAGGTGGTTGCGCAACTGCTGGCGGGCAGCGTCTTTGAGCTGCCGACCTTCGTCTGCGTGCTGTTTATCGGCGTGATCCTTAGCAACAGCCTGGCGCTGGCGGGGTTGTATCGGGTGTTCGATCGCGCGGTGTCGGTGCTGGGCAACGTCAGCCTGTCGCTGTTCCTCGCCATGGCGCTGATGAGCCTCAAACTGTGGGAGTTGGCCTCCCTGGCGCTGCCGATGATTATTATCCTGGCGGTCCAGGCGTTGGCGATGGCGCTGTATGCGGTATTCGTCACCTACCGGATGATGGGCAAAAACTACGATGCCGCGGTGCTGGCGGCGGGCCACTGTGGGTTTGGTCTGGGGGCAACGCCGACGGCGATTGCCAATATGCAGGCGATTACCGACCGTTTTGGCCCGTCGCACATGGCCTTCCTGGTGGTGCCGATGGTGGGGGCGTTCTTTATCGATATCGTCAACGCGCTGGTGATTAAGCTGTTTCTGCTGCTGCCGGTGTTTGGCTGATAAAAACCCGGAGGCGGTGCGCTACCTGATTATGCGGTCTGCGGGCTGTGTAGCCCGGGTAAGGCGTTTACGCCGCAACCCGGGGATACCCCGGGATTTATGCGTTGGCGCGGCTTCTCCCCGGCTCGCGCTACGCTTAGCCGGGCTACGGGGTGTGCGGCCTGCTGGTTGTATCCCGGCCAAGGCGTTTACGCCGCCAGCCGGGAATACCTCAACAATCTTACGCTTCGTCGTGCTCTTCCCACGCCAGGGCGCGTTTCACCGCTTTCTTCCAGCCGCTGTAGCGATAGTTGCGCTCGGTGGTTTCAATGCCCGGGCGGAATTCGCGCTCAATCACCGCTTTCTCCTGCAGCTCATCAAGGTTCTGCCAGAAGCCGACCGCCAGCCCGGCCAGATAGGCGGCGCCCAGGGCTGTGACTTCGCGCACTTCCGGACGCTCCACACGGGTGCCGAGGATATCGGACTGGAACTGCATCAGGAAGTTGTTGGCCACCGCGCCGCCGTCCACGCGCAGGGCGTGCAGACGGATACCGGAGTCAGCCTGCATTGCTTCCAGCACGTCGCGGGTCTGATAGGCGATGGACTCCAGCGTCGCACGGATAATGTGGTTCGAGTTCACGCCGCGGGTGAGGCCGAAAATCGCGCCGCGGGCATACGGGTCCCAGTAGGGCGCGCCAAGACCGGTGAACGCGGGCACGACATACACGCCGTTGGTGTCCTTCACTTTGGTGGCGAAGTACTCGGAGTCGAACGCATCGCTGATGAGCTTCATCTCGTCGCGCAGCCACTGAATGGAGGCGCCAGCCATAAACACCGCCCCTTCCAGAGCGTAGTTCACCTCGCCGCGCGGACCGCAGGCGATGGTGGTCAGCAAACCGTGAGTGGAGGTCACTGCTTTTTCGCCGGTGTTCATCAGCATAAAGCAGCCGGTGCCATAGGTATTTTTCGCCATCCCTTCCTTGACGCACAGCTGGCCGAACAGGGCCGCCTGCTGGTCACCGGCGATCCCGGCGATAGGAATACGGGTCCCGCCTTTACCACCGATGTTAGTCTGGCCGTACACTTCGGACGACTTGCGCACTTCCGGCAGCATGGCGCGCGGAATATCCAGCGCGTCGAGCATCTTGTCGTCCCAGTCCAGGTCGTGGATGTTGAACAGCATGGTGCGCGAGGCGTTGGTGTAGTCGGTGACGTGCACGCGACCCTGGGTCATCTTCCAGATAAGCCAGGTGTCCACGGTGCCAAACAGCAGCTCACCGCGCTTCGCACGCTCACGGGAACCTTCGACATGGTCGAGGATCCATTTCACCTTGGTGCCGGAGAAGTAGGGGTCCACCACCAGGCCAGTGGCCTTGCGGATATACTCCTCCATCCCGTCACGCTTGAGCTGCTCGCAGATCTCTGCGGTGCGGCGGCACTGCCAGACGATGGCGTTATAGATCGGTTTGCCGGTCTCACGCTCCCACACCACCACGGTCTCACGCTGGTTGGTGATACCGATGGCCGCGATCTGATCGGAGTTGATATCCGCTTTGGCCAGCGCTTCGACCAGCGTCGAGCTTTGGGACGCCCAGATTTCCATCGGGTCGTGTTCGACCCAGCCTGGCTTAGGATAAATTTGTTCGAATTCTCGCTGGGAGACGCTGACGATATTGGCATCATGATCCATCACAACGGCCCGGGAGCTGGTAGTGCCCTGGTCAAGCGCAACGATATATTTTTTGTCGGTCATAGTCGGTGTCCCGTAGTCAGATTACAGCGAAGCTTTATGTTGAGTGGTGGAAGAGGAGGGGCTCTGTTGCTCTTCGTCCACGCAGGTGTCGCAAGGCAGGTGGCGGCCAATCAGCTTACGATAGCTGAACGCGCCCAGCGCCGCGCCGACCACCGGTGCGCACAGCGGCACCAGGAAATAAGGAATATCTTTGCCGCCGGTGAAGGCGACATCACCCCAGCCGGCCAGCCAGGCGAAGGCTTTCGGGCCGATATCACGCGCCGGGTTCATGGCGAAGCCGGTCAGCGGGCCCATGGAGGCGCCAATCACCGCGATCAGCAGGCCGATCAGCAGCGGCGCCAGCGGGCCGCGCGGCACGCCGTTGCCATCGTCGGTCAGCGCCAGGATGACGCCCATCAGGATAGCGGTAATCACCATCTCTACCGCGAAGGCCTGCACAAAATTGATATGCGGGTTCGGGTAAGTGGAGAAGATGCCAGCCAGATCAAGGCTTTCCACGCTGCCGCGTACCATATGGTGGGTGGTTTCATAATCGAGGAAAAGATTGTAATAAAGCCCGTAAACTAATGCCGCAGCGCAAAAGGCGCCAGCGAATTGCGAAATAATAAAAGGAACCACTTTGCGGCCATCGAAGCAGGCGAACAGCCAGAGCGCGATGGTCACCGCAGGGTTAAGGTGCGCACCGGATACCCCGGCGGTCAGGTAGATCGCCATGGCGACGCCCAGACCCCAGATGATGCTGATTTCCCATTGTCCGAAGCTGGCTCCCGCGACCTTGAGCGCAGCCACGCACCCAACGCCGAAAAAGATCAACAACCCGGTACCGAGGAACTCTGCGATGCACTGGCCTTTTAAGGTTGATGTTTGGCTCATAATCGAATCCTGAAGCGTGGTGATGATTATTGTATGTAGGGCGGTCACAGACGACCATATTGCCATGTAGGCATAGTGTTAATTTATCGTTAACGAGCAAAAACGAGAAATATCGAACTTCAAATGTGTGTACCACGTCAAGAAAATGAGCGTTTTCGCGCCATTCGCGCGCATTGAGCGCGCTGCCGGAGCGTTTCACCTCGCATTTTGTTAACCATAAAATTAACAATGGCTCATGAAGTACGAGCGAACTGCGCTGAAAGTACCAGGTAAAGACTGAAAAGTGTTGCAAACCGCAATCTGCGCGGCTTGCCGCTGGACAGGGGAGGCGGGGATTCATACAATCGACGATAACACCGCTATGTGCGCTAATTTTCGTTAAGGCGGGACCGCGTATACGAAACACCAGTTTCTATCAACGCCTTGCAAGTTCAGGAGAGGTATGACGATGTCATTAGAAGTGTTTGAGAAATTAGAATCTAAGGTTCAGCAGGCGATTGATACCATCACTCTGTTGCAGATGGAAATCGAAGAGCTGAAAGAAAAGAACAACACCCTGGCGCAGGAAGTTCAGAGCGCGCAGCATGGTCGTGAAGAGCTGGAGCGCGAAAACAGCCAGCTGAAAGAGCAGCAGCAGGGCTGGCAGGAGCGTCTGCAGGCGCTGCTGGGCCGCATGGAAGAAGTCTAATCGCTTCGCGCCCTCTCCCGCCAGGGAGGGGGTGATCCTTATCCCTTCCTTTATACTCACAAGTTATAGCCAATCTTTTTTTATTCTTTAATCATTGAATCGCTTTCTGGCACGCTTAGCCCATCACAACACGACATAAAGAGAGCGGTGCGATGAATAAGTGGGGCGTAGGGTTAACTCTGTTGCTGGCATCCGCCAGCGTTCTGGCAAAAGATTTTCAGCTTTTAAACGTATCTTATGATCCAACGCGCGAGCTGTACGAACAGTACAACAAAGCGTTCAGCGCGCACTGGAAGCAGGAGACCGGCGACAACGTGGTGATCCGCCAGTCGCACGGCGGCTCCGGCAAGCAGGCGACCTCGGTGATTAACGGTATTGAAGCGGATGTGGTTACGCTGGCGCTGGCCTACGACGTCGACGCGATCGCCGAGCGCGGCCGTATCGATAAAAACTGGCTGAAGCGCCTGCCGGATAACTCCGCGCCCTATACTTCCACCATCGTGTTCCTCGTCCGTAAGGGCAATCCGAAACAGATCCATGACTGGAACGACCTGATCAAACCGGGCGTGTCGGTCATTACCCCGAACCCGAAAAGCTCCGGCGGCGCTCGCTGGAACTACCTGGCGGCCTGGGGCTATGCCCTGCATCAGAACCATGGCGACCAGGCGAAAGCCCAGGAGTTCGTCAAGGCGCTGTATAAAAACGTGGAAGTGCTGGACTCCGGCGCGCGCGGTTCGACCAATACCTTCGTAGAACGCGGGATCGGCGATGTGCTGATCGCCTGGGAAAACGAAGCGCTGCTGGCGACCAACGAACTGGGCAAAGACAAGTTTGAAATCGTGACCCCGAGTGAGTCGATTCTGGCTGAGCCGACCGTTTCGGTGGTCGATAAAGTCGTGGATAAGAAAGGCACCCGCCAGGTGGCGGAAGCGTACCTGAAGTATCTCTACTCGCCGGAAGGCCAGGAGATTGCGGCGAAGAACTTCTACCGTCCGCGCGATCCGAACGTGGCGAAGAAATATGCTAATGAATTCCCGAAACTGAAGCTGTTCACCATCGATCAGGAGTTCGGCGGCTGGACGAAAGCGCAGAAAGCGCACTTCTCCAACGGCGGCACCTTCGACCAGATTAGCCAGCGTTAAACCTCTCCAGCCCCGCTCCGGCGGGGCTTGCTGCCAACGCCCTGCAGCGGCTGTGCTTGCGCGGGCCTTCAGGCCGCCAGCGTAGCCCGGGCAACGCGCCAGACGCCATCCGGAAAAGCGCCCCGCCCGTCATCTGTTTTCATTTAGTCATCAAATTACGTTACTCTTCCGCTTCAGGCTTAACAGGGAATGAAAATGAGAAGAGTAAGATACTTTTTGCTGGCGCTGCTGGTGGCGATCCTCGCGGCGCTGGCCGGCGGCTACTACTGGCTGCACTCTGGCAACCCGGACGCGTTGCGCAAGATTGTTCTGCAGCAGTGCGTTCCCCATCAGCAACAGCAGCAAAACCCGTCGCCGTGCGCCGAAGTGAACCTCAAGGGCGGCTATGTGCTGTTTAAAGACCGTAACGGCCCGCTGCAGTATTTGCTGATGCCGACCTACCGCATTAACGGCACCGAAAGCCCGCTGCTGTTGGATCCGCTGACGCCCAACTTCTTCTGGCAGGCCTGGCAGGGGCGTGAAATCATGAGCCAGCGCCACGGCGCGCCGGTTCCGGATAACGCGGTATCGCTGGCAATCAACTCGCGCAGCGGACGCACGCAAAACCATTTCCATATTCATATCTCTTGCCTGCGCCCCGATGTGCGCGCGCAGTTAGATAAGGATGCGGCGGCGATCAGCAGCCGCTGGCTGCCGCTACCGGGTGGGCTTGAGGGCCATGAATACCTGGCGCGCCGGGTGACGGAGGCGGAGCTGGCCCAGCGCAGCCCATTCCTGATGCTGGCGGAAGAGGTGCCGGAGGCGCGTCAGCATATGGGACGCTTCGCGCTGGCGATGGCCCAGCAGAGCGACGGCTCGCTGGTGCTGCTGGCGACGGAGCGTAACCTGCTCTCCCTGAACCGGGCCTCGGCGGAAGAGATTCAGGATCATCGCTGCGCCATCCTTAACGCAAACCACTAGTTCTGGCGTTTACCTGTCTTACCTGTCGTCGTATTCTTGCTGAAAAAAACGACAGGAGACAGGCATGTCGCTCTGGCTTACCCACCCGCTGTTCCTCCCTTCACTGATTGTCGGCGTCACCATTGTGCTCTGGGCGACATCGCTGCTGCCGGAGTTTATCACCGCGCTGCTGTTTTTCGCTGCGGCGATGATGGCGAAAATCGCCCCGCCGGAGGTGATCTTTGGCGGCTTTGCCTCCTCGGCCTTCTGGCTGGTGTTCAGCGGCTTTGTGCTCGGCATCGCGATCCGTAAAACCGGGCTGGCGGACCGGGCGGCGCAGGCGTTGTCGGCGCGGCTAACCGACTCCTGGCCGCGGATGGTCGCCAGCGTGGTACTCCTGAGCTACGCCCTGGCGTTCGTGATGCCTTCCAACATGGGGCGCATCGCGCTGCTGATGCCGATCGTGGCGGCGATGGCCCGCCGGGCGGGCATTGCCGACGGTAGCCGCGGCTGGTTCGGCCTGGCGCTGGCGGTGGGGTTCGGCACCTTTCAGCTGTCGGCGACCATTCTGCCCGCCAACGTGCCGAATCTGGTGATGAGCGGCACGGCGGAAGGCTCGTACGGTATCCACCTGAATTATGTCCCCTATTTACTGCTGCATACGCCGGTGCTTGGCTGGCTGAAAGGGGCGGCGCTGGTGGCGCTAATCTGCTGGCTGTTTCCTGGTAAGCCGCATCCGCCGCGCGACCTGGCGCCGCTGCCGGCGATGAGCCGCGACGAGAAGCGTCTGGCGTGGCTGCTGGCGGTGGTCCTCACGCTGTGGGTGACCGAGAGCTGGCACGGCGTCGGCCCGGCGTGGACCGGCCTGGCGGCGGCGGTGGTAACGCTGCTGCCGCGGGTGGGCTTTATCAGCGGCGAGGAGTTTGCCAGCGGCGTGAATATGCGCACCTGCATCTACGTCGCCGGGATTCTGGGGCTGGCGATCACCGTCACCCAAACCGGGATTGGCGGCGTGATGGGCAATGCGCTGCTGGAAGTGATGCCCCTGGATAAAGACAATCCTTTCACCAGCTTTCTCGCTCTGACCGGGATAACCAGCGCGCTGAACTTTATTATGACCGCCAACGGCGTGCCGGCGCTCTACACCACCTTTGCCCAGAGCTTTGCCGACGCCACCGGCTTCCCGTTGCTGAGCGTAATTATGATTCAGGTACTGGGCTATTCCACGCCGCTGCTGCCGTATCAGGCGTCGCCGATCGTGGTCGCGATGGGGTTAGGCAAGGTCCCAGCGAGGGCGGGGATGCTGCTGTGTCTGGCGCTGGCGGCGGTGAGCTATTTGATTTTGCTGCCGCTGGACTACGCCTGGTATCAGCTGTTGGGGAAACTGTAGCGGCAAAAAAAGCCCGGCTTGCGCTGTGCGAAGCCGGGCTTCAGAGAGTTATCAGTCATCCCGGTCGCGTGTCGCCGCCGGGAAAAGCGGATTAGGCTTTTTTCGCCGCTTCTGCAGCTTTAACGATCACCGCGAAAGCGTCTGCTTTCAGGGAAGCGCCGCCAACCAGCGCGCCGTCGATGTCCGGCTGGGTGAACAGCTCTGCTGCGTTGCCAGCGTTAACGGAACCGCCGTACTGGATGATCACTTGCTCAGCGATTTTGGCGTCAGCTTTAGCAATGTGGTCACGGATGAATTTGTGCACCGCCTGAGCCTGAGCCGGGGTCGCGGATTTGCCGGTACCGATAGCCCATACGGGTTCGTAAGCGATAACCACGCCTTCGAAAGCGGCAGCGCCCTGCGTTTTCAGTACCGCGTCGATCTGACGCGCGCAAACTTCTTCCGTTTTGCCCGCTTCGTTTTCCGCTTCGGTTTCACCGATGCACAGTACCGGAGTCAGACCCTGCTCTTTCAGCACGGCGAATTTCTTCGCGATCAGCTCGTCGGATTCTTTGTGGTAGGTACGACGCTCGGAGTGGCCGATGATGATGTACTGCGCGCCGATATCTTTCAGCATTTCGGCGGAGGTTTCACCGGTGAAAGCGCCGGACAGGTTCACGTCAACGTTCTGCGCGCCCAGGTGGATGTGGCTGCCTTCTGCCGCACGCTTAGCCAGGTCCAGATACATTTCCGGCGGGGCGATGGCAACTGCACAGCCGCTTACGCCAGCCAGCTCGGTACGCAGGTTCGCAACCAGTTCGTTTACCATGTGGCGGCTGCCGTTCAGTTTCCAGTTACCCATCACTAAAGGATGTCGCATTTTAATTCTCCACGCTACTTAAGCGAATTAAGGAATATAGCCGCCCCAGAGGGCAGCATGGTCTGTGAAACAGTATAGAGACTCGTCACTGGAAAGGCTTTGCTTTTTGTCATTTATTGTTACCTTCCAGCGTTTCAGATAGCGCCAGCTTAATCGGTTCAATAGCGAAGGTCAGACCCTTTTCGCCATGATCTGCCACCACATAGCGCACGGCGCCCTCGGTGTCGGCGAAGTAGCGTTTGCCTTTGCCGGCGGTCAGGAGTTTCTGCAGTTTTTGCTGGCTCTGCGCCGGGCTAAGGGTGGGCACGAAGGCGCGGATCATGGCGCTCATATACTCCAGCGCTTTGGCCTTCGCCGCTTTTTGCTCCGGCCCCTGGATCGGTAGCCAGGTGATCTGCATGGATTTGATCTTCAGCGTGCCGCGCTCCAGCGCGGTGGAGGCATAGAGATTTTCGTTTATCTTGCTGGCGGCGCGGGTCAGGTTAGCCCGATCGCGGCTGGTTGATATGGAACGGAATTCATTCAGAGGCAGCTTCGGGTTATCGGCGTTAAATTTTTCCCGGAACTGGCTGATCGACAGGTCAAAGCTCGGCGCGCCGGCGAGCAGGTAGGGGGCAGCGGTCGTCGATTCGCTTTCTGCGGACAACGCGTGCGGGCCGACGGCAAGGCCCATCAGCCCACTGAAACACAAGATTGTCCACTTCTTCATGCCCGTCGTTCCTTTTTTTGCCTGCTGACGATTAAATCGGGAAGCGCGGCGCTTGTCAAAAAGTCACGACGCCAGGGTAAACTACGCAGACGATGATGATAAGGAAAAACGCATGACCCTACAGCAGTGGTTATTCTCAATTAAAGGGCGCATTGGCCGCCGCGATTTCTGGATCTGGATTGCCATCTGGCTGGTGACCATGAGCGCTCTGTTCACCCTGGCAGGGAGCAATCTGCTTAATCTGCAGACGGCGGCGTTTATTATCGTCTGCCTGCTGTGGCCGACGGCGGCGGTGGTGGTGAAGCGACTGCACGATCGCGGCAAATCCGGACTGTGGGCGCTGCTGATGATTTTGGCGTGGATGCTGCTGGCGGGGAACTGGGCGATGCTGCCGCAGGTCTGGCAGTGGGGCGTCGGGCGCTTTGTGCCGACGCTGATTATCGTCATGATGCTGATCGACCTGGGGGCGTTTGTCGGCACCCAGGGCGAGAATAAGTTCGGCAAGGAGACCCAGGACGTGCGCTGGAAAGCGGACGCCTGATTACCAGTAATGCTCCGCCGTCATGTGGCCCGGCCGGCGACGCAGATGTTTGGTCATCTGCCGGGTCTCTTTTAACAGCTGTTGGGTATCGCGCACCATCTGCGGGTTGCCGCACAGCATCACATGGCTGGTGTCGTTGGTCATCGGCAGGCCGACCGCCTCCTCCAGCGCCCCGGTTTCAATCAGGAACGGCACCCGGCCAGTCAGCGAGCCTGCCACGGTTTCGCGGCTGACCACCGTCTGGATGCGTAATTTGCCGGCGTAGCGCTGCTCAAGCTCGCGCATCAGCGGCAGATAGCTCAGGTCCGCGGCGTAGCGCACGGCATGGACCAGCACCAGATGGTTAAAGCGCTCAAGATCTTTGCCTTCCTGGAGAATCGACAGGTAAGGCCCAAGCGCGGTGCCGGTCGCCAGCATCCACAGGGTATCGCAATCCGGTACTTCCTCGAGGACGAAGAAGCCAGCCGCTTCGCTCACCACCTGGACCTCATCGCCCGGCTTCAGTGCCGCCAGACGCGGGCTCAGTTTACCTTCCGGGACGGTGACCAGATAGAACTCGAGATCGGGATTGCCGGGAGCGTTGACGTAGGAGTAGGCGCGCTGCACGCGTTCGCCGTCGATTTCCAGCCCGAGCTTGGTAAATTGCCCGGCGGTAAACGGCTGAACCGGCGCCCGCACGTATAAACTGAACAAGGCGTCCGTCCAGTACTCCACTTTTGTCACTTTGCCGCTAACCCAGTCCGCCATCGTCTTCTCCTGTTGCCAAGCGATGCTTTATCTTCGGCCCAGACGGGCAAGATTTCCACCCCGCAGGCGCAAGAAAGCTCTATTGATCAAATATAAACGAAGAACAGGACAACCGCCCGCGGACGGTTGCCTGGAGGAGAGAAAGCGGTATTACAGGATGTGCTGCTGGACGTCCGGATCTTTACGGTCGAGGTAATGAATCGACTGGATCCGACGGATGGTGCGCGACTTGCCGCGGATCAGCAGCGTCTCGGTGGTGGCCATATTGCCCTTACGGGTGATGCCGTCCAGCAGATCGCCTTTGGTGATGCCGGTGGCGGAGAAGACGACGTTATCGCTGCGCGCCATTTCATCAAGGCGCAGCACTTTACCCGCTTCGATGCCCATGGTTTTGCAGCGTGCCAGCTCGTTTTCACCGATGCGACGATTCTCTTCGCTGTCGCCCTTCACGTGGTGACGAGCCAGCAGGCGGCCCTGCATATCGCCGTCGAGCGCGCGGATCACCGCGGCGGAAACCACCCCTTCCGGCGCGCCGCCGATGCCGTACAGCACGTCGACTTCGCTATCCGGCATGCAGGTGAGAATGGAGGCCGCGACGTCGCCATCGGGAATGGCGAACACGCGCACGCCCAGCTGCTGCAGCTGAGCAATCACCGCGTCGTGGCGCGGTTTCGCCAGCACGGTGACGGTCAGCTCGCCCAGCGGCTTGTTCAGCGCGCGGGCGATATTGCGCAGGTTCTCTTCCAGCGGCAGACTGAGGTCGATAGCGCCTTTAGCGCCCGGGCCGACAATCAGCTTTTCCATATACATATCCGGCGCGTTGAGGAAGCAGCCTTTATCGCCGACCGCCATCACCGCCAGGGCGTTAGCCTGGCCCATCGCCGTCATCCGGGTGCCTTCGATGGGATCGACGGCGATATCCACCGCATCGCCCTTGCCGGTGCCCACTTTTTCGCCGATATAGAGCATCGGCGCTTCATCGATTTCGCCCTCGCCAATGACGATGGTGCCGTCGATATTGACGAGGTTAAGCATAATGCGCATGGCGTTCACCGCGGCGCCGTCGGCGGAGTTTTTATCGCCGCGGCCCAGCCATTTATAGCCCGCCAGCGCGGCGGCTTCGGTGACACGCGAAAATTCGATGGCCAGTTCTCGTTTCATAATCCACTCATTGTGTAGAAAAATTGCCCGCAGCGCGGCAAAAGCGCGCTACGCGTTGGAATAGCGTTCGGTTTCCGGCATCCAGCGCTCGATCAGCGCCTGGGCCTGCAGCGGATAGCGTTCATGAATGTGGCGCGCAATGCGCTGAACGTCGGGGATCATCGCCTGATCGCGCAGTAAATCCGCCACTTTAAACTCGGCGTTGCCGGTCTGGCGTGTGCCGAGCAGCTCGCCGGGACCGCGAATTTCAAGGTCTTTCTGGGCGATGACGAAACCGTCGTTGCTGTCGCGCAGCACCTGCAGACGCTTCTGCGCCGTTTTAGAGAGCGGCGATTTATAGAGTAGCACGCAGTGGGAAGCGACCGCGCCGCGCCCGACGCGCCCTCTGAGCTGGTGCAGCTGCGCCAGGCCCAGACGTTCCGGGTTTTCGATAATCATCAGGCTCGAGTTCGGCACGTCGACACCGACTTCAATGACCGTCGTGGCTACCAGCAGGTGCATTTCGCCCTGCTTGAAAGCCTGCATCACCGCCTGCTTTTCCGCCGGTTTCATCCGCCCGTGCACCAGACCGATATTCAGCTCCGGCAGCGCCAGCTTGAGCTCCTCCCAGGTGGCTTCCGCCGCCTGGGCCTCCAGCAGATCGGACTCTTCGATGAGGGTACAGACCCAATAGGCCTGGCGGCCTTCGTGGGTGCATGCGTTGCGCACGCGGTCGATAATATCGCTGCGCCGGGTGTCCGGGATGGCGACGGTGGTCACTGGGGTTCGGCCCGGCGGCAGCTCGTCGATAACCGAGGTATCGAGGTCGGCGTAGGCGGTCATCGCCAGGGTGCGCGGGATCGGCGTGGCGGTCATGATCAGCTGATGCGGATGAAAACCCTGCTGCTGACCTTTCTCCCACAGCGCCAGCCGCTGGTGTACGCCGAAGCGGTGCTGTTCGTCGATAATCACCAGCGCCAGGCCATTAAACTGCACCTGTTCCTGGAAGATGGCGTGGGTGCCGACAATCATCTGCACCTCGCCGCTGGCGATCGCGTCCTGCTGCGCCTGGCGGGCTTTGCCTTTCTGTTTGCCCGCCAGCCAGCCGACTTCAATGCCCAGCGGTGCAAACCAGCTGCGGAAGTTATTGGCGTGCTGCTCGGCGAGCAGTTCGGTGGGCGCCATCAGCGCCACCTGTTTGCCGTGGGCGATAGCGCGCAACGCGGCCAGGGCGGCGACCAGCGTTTTACCGGAGCCGACGTCGCCCTGCACCAGGCGCATCATTGGCACGTCCAGCGCCATATCGCGCTCGATCTCGGCGGTGACCCGCGCCTGCGCGCCGGTGGGCTTAAAGGGCAGGGAGGCCAGCAGCTGATTTTTCAGGGTATCGTTGGCGCCGAGCGGCAGGGCGTGATAGCGCTGGGCGCCTGCCCGCAGCGCCAGCATGCTGAGGTTGTGCGCCAGCAGCTCTTCCAGAATCAGGCGCTGCTGCGCCGGGTGCTTGCCGCTTTCCAGCTCGCTAAGCAATAACGATGGCGGCGGACGATGCAGGGTGCGCAGCGCCTCCGGCAGGCTCATCATCCCCTGCGCCAGCTCCGGCGGCAGGAGTTCGCCGATAGCGCAGGTCTCCAGCAGCTCGAGCGCCTGATCGGTGAGCTTGCGCAGGGTCGCCTGCTTAATGCCCTCGGTAGTCGGATAGACCGGCGTTAGGGTCTCCTGCAGCTCCGGGGTGCTCATATCGCCCTGGACGCGATATTCCGGGTGGATCATTTCGGCGCCGTACTTCCCGCGTTTGGCTTCACCGTAGGCCAGCACGCGTCGACCGGTCGCGAGGCTGTTTTTCATCGCCGCGTTGAAGTTGAAAAAGCGCATGGTGAGGATGCCGGTGCCGTCGCTGATCTGGCAGGTCATCATTCGGCGACCGCCGAAGGTGATATTGCTGTTGAGCACTTCGCCTTCCACGGTGGCATAAACGCCGGGAAGCAGATCGGCTATCGGGTAAAGATGGGTGCGATCTTCGTAGCGCAAAGGCAGGTGCAGCAGCAGATCCTGTACCGTATGCAGGCCGATCTTCGCCAGCTTGCTGCTCTGCGCAGCCCCGACACCGGTGAGTGAACTGAGCGGAACGGCATCTAACAGGCGGCCTGACATCGGGTTTACCTCGCAGCCTGCATGGTGGCCCACCACGCGGCATCGGCTTCCACTTCGCCCTGCTCGTTAACGTGGGGGTAAGGCAGCCCTTTTTGTCTCGCGACGCGGGCCAGCACCGGATAGCCGCCTTCAAACAGCAGGCGCTGTTGCTCTTCCGGCGGCAGCATGCTGTTGGCGCGTTGGTACATCCCGGCATTCTGTCGCTGCCGCTGGGCTTCATACAGGATCAGCGCCGAGGCGACGGAGACGTTCAGCGACTGCACCATGCCGATCATCGGGATAATAATGTCCTGATCCGCCAGGGCCAGCGCTTCCTGAGTGATGCCGGTTTTCTCCTGACCCATCAGGATGCAGGTTGGGCGCGTATAGTCAATTTCACGGAAATCGATGGCTTTGTCGGAAAGATGGGTGGCGAGGATTTGCATACCCTGGCCTTTGAGGTGGCCGACGGCATCTGCGATGGTACGGTGGGTTTTCACCTGCACCCAGCTGTTGCTGCCCGCGGCGGCGGAGGCCATGGTGCGCATCCGGCTGCTCGGCCAGACCGCGTGCACCTCGTGTACGCCAACGGCGTCTGCGGTCCGGATGACCGCAGAGACGTTATGGGGCTTATGGACCTGCTCCATGCAGACCGTCAGGTCAGGCTGACGCCTGGCGAGCATCTCGCAGATACGCGCATAACGCTTTGAATTCATTACTCTTAATCCTTCGAATTACCTCTTTAGCCGCTGCGGATCACGCGGCCCATCCCTGGGCCTCGCCCCTGACGGGGGCGCTGCAGGCAGCGTTCAAATCTGCTCCCGGCAGATTTGTCATTCGCTTGCCGCCTTGATGCAATTCGAATGTTTTGTCTAAAAGCTAATTTCGGTTACGGGTGACTTTAATCACGTCCGGCATGACGCGTATTTTGCGCATGATATTCGCCAGATGCACGCGGTCGCGGGCGGTCAGGCGGATAAAGGCGCTGTATACGCGGCCATCTTTCTCTTCCGTATTCAGGCTCTGGATATTGGAAGAGGCAGTGTTGATCGCCGCCGTCAGGTTAGCCAGTGCGCCCTGGTGGTTAAACATATCCACCTTGATCTCCGTAATGAACTCCTGAGCGGTCTCTTTATCCCACTCAACCGCCATAAATTTCTCCGGCTCTTTCTGGTAGCCGCGGATGTTACGACAGGATTCATGATGGATAACCAGCCCTTTGCCGGGACTGACGTGGGCGATAATCGGGTCACCGGGGATCGGGCGACAGCACTTGGCGAAAGTGATCAGCACGCCATCGGCGCCTTTGATCGGCAGATGGCCGTGGTTTGAGGCATTGGCCGGCACCGGCGCCGCAGCAGCTTCGCCCTGCTGCAGGTTTTTCGCCACCACCACGCTCATGGCGTTGCCCAGACCGATCTCCGCCAGCAGGTCGTCAAGCGAGGCCAGCTTCATCCGGTCGAGCTCGCGCTGGATATTCTCCGGCGGGATCTCGGCGAGTTTGCGGCTACCGCCCAGCGCGTGGTTGAGCAGACGGCGGCCAAGGCTGACCGAGTCATCGCGCTTGAGGTTTTTCAGCAGCTGACGGATCTTGGCGCGCGCCTTCGAGCTGACGACAAAGTTCAGCCAGGCGGCATTCGGACGTGCGCCCGGCGCGGTAATAATTTCGACAGTCTGACCGCTGGAGAGCGGCTGCGACAGCGGATAGGGCTGGCGGTCGACGCGCGCGCCGACGCAGGCATGGCCGATATCGGTATGCACCGCATAGGCGAAGTCCACCGGCGTGGCGCCAGCGGGCAGTTCGACAATGCGCCCTTCCGGGGTGAAAACGTAAATCTCATCGGGGAACAGATCGGATTTAACGCTCTCGATAAATTCAAACGAGCTGCCGGCGCTCTGCTGCAGCTCCAGCAGGCTTTGCATCCAGCGCTGGGCGCGGATTTGCGCGGTGGTGCTGCTTTCGCCGCCGTGCTCTTTATAAGCCCAGTGCGCCGCGACCCCCATCTCCGCCATCTGGTCCATGTCTTCGGTACGAATTTGTACCTCGACCGGGACGCCGTGGGGGCCGATCATCGAGGTGTGCAAAGACTGATAGCCGTTCGCTTTCGGAATAGCGATGTAATCTTTGAAACGACCTGGACGCGGTTTATAGAGGCTGTGCATCTGGCCAAGCACGCGGTAGCAGACATCGGCATCATGGACGATAACGCGGAAGGCGTAGATATCCATGATCGAGTGAAAACGCTGCTCTTTAAGCACCATTTTGCAGTAGATCGAGTACAGATGCTTTTCGCGACCGCTGACGCGGCAGGGGATCCCCGCTTCCTGCAAACGCCCTTCGATTTCCGAGAGAATCTTTTGGATCATCTCTTTACGGTTGCCGCGCGCCGCTTTGACCACCTCTTTAATGACGCGGTAGCGGTTCGGGTACAGCGCCTCAAAGCCCAGCTCTTCGAGCTCGGTTTTGATGTGATGGATACCTAAACGGTGCGCCAGCGGGCTGTAGATTTCCAGCGTTTCGCGGGCGATGCGGCGGCGTTTATCCGGGCGTAGCGAGCCCAGGGTACGCATGTTGTGGGTGCGGTCGGCAAGCTTGATGAGGATGACGCGGATGTCCTGCACCATCGCCATGATCATTTTGCGAAAGTTTTCGGCCTGTGCCTCTTTCTTATCTCGGAACTTGAGCTTATCAAGTTTCGATACCCCCTCTACCAGTTCGGCGACGCTTTTACCAAAAAGCTGTTCCATGTCCTGGTAGGTGGCGGGAGTATCTTCAATCACATCATGCAGCAGCGCGGCCATCAGCGTTTCGTAGTCGAGCTTCATCTCGGCCAGAATACAGGCTACCGCGACCGGGTGCGTGATATAAGGTTCACCGCTTGAACGTGTCTGACCCTCGTGAGCGTCACGTGCAACGAGATACGCCTGCCGCAGACGTTTGATCTGGTCTTCCGGCAGGTAGTTTTGAATCAGCTGATTCAGGCTTTCAAACAGATACAAGGGCGACCCGCTGTGTGATTAACGACGACCTTCAGCAATCGCGGTAACGGCTTGTAATTCAGCGGCTTCCTGCTCTTGCTGTTCCTGGCGCTCACGTACGTCGAGGATCTGGTTGTTGATCAGACCTTCTTCGATTTCGCGCAGTGCGATTACGGTGGTTTTATCGTTTTCTTCCGGTACCAGCGGATCCTTTCCGCCTACCTGCATCTGACGAGCGCGACGCGCGGCGACCAGTACCAGGTCAAAACGGTTACCAATTTTCTCTACAGCGTCCTGAACAGTTACGCGTGCCATACTTAAAATGCTCCACAGGTGAAGAAATGACTGGGCATGATACTGAATGTGGGTTCAGTCTGCCAATAGTTTGGTGATTAAAGCGCCATGTCGCTGCTTTTGGCGGCTCATGCGCAGACGTTCAGCGCGGATGATATTTTTCAGGTCGCTCAGGGCGGTGTCAAAATCATCGTTCACAATCAGGTAATCATATTCGGCGTAATGGCTCATTTCCGCAACGGCCTGGGCCATTCGCTTCGCGATCACCTCTTCGCTGTCCTGGCCGCGGCCGCGCAGGCGACGGTCCAGTTCATCTTTTGACGGCGGCAGAATAAAAATGCTGCGTGCGCCAGGCATGCTTTTACGGATCTGCTGCGCGCCCTGCCAGTCGATATCGAGGAAGACATCAACGCCGGTCGCCAGCACCTGCTCGATCGCTTTACGCGACGTGCCGTAATAGTTGCCAAAGACCTCTGCATGTTCCAGAAACGCGTTTTCGCCAATCATCGAGCGGAATTCGTCGTGATTCACGAAGAAATAATGTTCGCCGTGCACTTCACCCGGACGCGGCGCCCGCGTGGTATGGGAAACCGATACCTGGGTGTCATACAACGGTTGGGTTTTTAATAAAGCCTGAATCAGGCTGGATTTACCCGCGCCGCTAGGGGCGGAAACAATATAAAGCGTGCCTTGAGCCATGAGTGTCTTTTGTATGTGGTTATCGAAAGAGGTCCTACATACGAGCCTATTATACACGTCGCCGCGGCGTGACGCAGTCCTTGTCACACTTTTTGCCGCTGTTTCTTTCATTTTGCCTGCCGTTTTCCTGAATTCGCCAGCCGTTGCTGCAACGAGGTGTAAATCCTGGAAGGCGCTTCGCAGGGTGAAAAAGCGGCCGTCGCGGTTTCCGGCATTCTGCCGCAGACTCTCCGCCAGGTGATGAAGGAGGGGACAGCAATGCGTAAAGGAGGAGGGTGGCTGGCGATAGGGATGTTCTCCGCCAGCGCGCTGGCGACGTGTCCGGACTGGCCGCCGGCCAAAGGCAGACAGGAGATCGCACGTCTACATCAGCAGATTGACGCCTGGAACGAGGCTTACTGGCGACAGGGCGCCAGCGAGGTGAGCGATGACGTTTACGACCAGCTCACCCTGCGCCTGGCGCAGTGGCGGCAATGCTTTCCGGGCGCGACGCCGGAGGATGACGATCTGCCTCCGCCGACTGGCGATACGCGTCATCCGGTCGCCCATACCGGCGTGCGCAAGCTGGCGGATGAGGCCAGCGTGGCCCGCTGGATGAAAAATAAAGCCGACCTGTGGGTACAGCCTAAAGTGGACGGCGTGGCGGTCACCCTGGTCTATCGCCAGGGGCATCTGGTTCAGGCTATCAGCCGCGGGGATGGCCTGCGCGGTGAGTTGTGGACCGCCCGAGCGCGGCAGATCCCGGCGCTGGCGAAGCTGACGACCGGCGAACTGGCCAACAGCGTGCTGCAGGGGGAGCTATTTCTGCGTCGGGAGGGGCATATTCAGCAGCAGGCTGGCGGAATGAACGCGCGGGCGAAAGTCGCCGGGTTGATGATGCGGGCTGACGCGGCGGCGGCGGCGCTCAGCCAGCTGGACGTTTTTATCTGGGCCTGGCCAGACGGTCCCTCGGATATGCGCCGTCGACAGCAGCTGCTGGCGCAGGCGGGGTTTGGCTACAGCGGACAATACACCCATTCGGTAACGCGCGTTGAGCAGGTGGCGGAGTGGCGCCAGCGCTGGTATCGCTCGCCGCTCCCCTTCGTCAGCGATGGCGTGATTGTGCGTGAAGGACGCGAACCGTCGGGGCGCATCTGGTCACCGGGAAGGGGCGAGTGGCTGGCAGCCTGGAAATATCCTCCGGCATCGCGGGTGATGGAGGTACGGGCGATCCATTTCAGTACTGGCCGCAGCGGCAGACTCAACGTAGTGGCTGAGCTTGAGCCCCAGCGGCTGGATGACAAACGCGTGCAGCGGGTTAACGTTGGCTCTGTGAGCCGCTGGCAGGCGCTGGATATTGGGGTTGGCGATCAGCTGCAGATCAGTCTGGCAGGCCAGGGTATTCCACGGATCGACGCTGTTGTCTGGCGGACGGTCGAGCGCCGTAAACCGACGCCGCCGGCGGCGAAATTCAATGCGCTAACCTGCTATTTCGCCACCCCCGAGTGCAGCGAACAGTTTCTTTCCCGGCTGGTCTGGTTGTCATCAAAGTCGGCGCTGGATATCGATGGCGTAGGGGAAAGCGTATGGCGCGTTATTCAGCAGCAGCACCCGATGGAGCATCTTTTTTCCTGGCTGGCGCTCACGCCGGAGCAGCTGCAGGCGATGCCGGGGATCTCGGCTGCCCGTGGGCAGCACCTCTGGCATCAGTTTGATCTTATTCGTAAACGGCCTTTTATACGCTGGGTGCTGGCGATGGGGATCCCGGTGCCCCAGGGGGCGCTGGCGCGGCCTGGCAGTGAAAACTGGCGCCTCCTCACGGCAAAGAGTGAAGCGCAATGGCGCACGCTGCCGGGCGTGGGGGCGATCAGAGCCCGACAGTTAGTGGCTTTCCTGCATGACCCTGACGTGGCGGCGCTGGCGCAATGGCTTAGCGGGCAGCGCATCCCCGGGTTTTGAGGCGGTTAGTGGGCGTCGTGGGTGTAGTGGAAGACCGGTAGCCCGAGCTTCCAGCGCAGCGCCAGCATGCGGGCGGTAAAGCCGAACAGCAGCGTGGCCAGGACCACCACATCGTGGCTGCTGACGTAGTGTTGCAGCGCTATATAGAGTACCGCTGCGGCAAACGAGATCCCGGCATACAGCTCTTTCTGGAAGACCAGCGGAATGCGCTTGCAGAACATATCGCGCAGTACGCCGCCGAAAACGCCGGTGATGACCGCAGCAATAGAGGCGATAACCGGGCCTTCGCCCATATCCAGGGCGATCTGCGCGCCGATGATGGAAAACACGATCAGCCCCAGCGCATCCAGCACCAGGAAAAGCCGGCGAAGGTGCGGCATTACCGGGGCGGCAATTGTGGTAAGGACGGCGGCGACGGCGACAATGATGACGTATTCCGGGTGCTTCACCCAGCCGAGAGGATAGTGTCCCAGCAGGATATCGCGAACAGAACCCCCGCCCAGCGCGGTCGCGGTGGCGATAATAATGACCCCAAACGTATCCATCCGCCGACGACCGGCAGCCAGCGCTCCGGTCATGGCTTCCGCGGTGATACCGATTAAATACAGAACATGAAGCAGCATAGATCCCCCCAGACAGTGGCCGGCAGGTTAACGATTTGTGCGCAGGATCACGATTGATATTTTCTAAAGTGAAGTCATTAGGCCAGGAAAAAGTAATGACAACATGGCTTACATTGGCTTTATTTGGCGGTTAAGTATTATTTTTTGAATTTTTACAGATTAGAAAAAGTAATGACTTATTCCCGATCGGTTATCTATATTGAAAACGCTAAGAATACCTAATGTTTAAGTCCCGACCTTTATCCTTTTATTTTCTTTCTCGAGGAGATGAGAAAATGCGTGTCGCCGCCGGGAACAAACATTATCTGACTCGCCTGATGGCCGTGGTATTAACCGGGATTCTGGCCGGTCTGTCCGGTATGGCGCTGGCGCTGATTTTACATGCCATTCAGCACCTGGCTTTTGGCTACAGTCCAGCGCATATCGTCGGTTCGGTATCATTTTTACAGGGCGTCACGGCGTCGCCCTGGCCACGTCGCATCGCGGCAATCGTGGCCGGCGGCATCGTCGCCGGATTTGGCTGGTGGCTGCTTGGTCGCTATGGGCAGAAGCGGGTTTCCATTGCCGCGGCGGTGGCTAACCCTTCCGTCCCCATGCCCGCGGGCACCACGACGATCCACGCTCTGCTGCAGATCGTCACCGTAGCGCTGGGGTCCCCGCTTGGCCGCGAAGTGGCTCCTCGGGAAATGGGCGCGCTGGGAGCGGGGATGGTGGCGCGTAAGCTGCGCCTGCTGGAGGATGAAACCCGTACGCTGATTGCCTGTGGGGCGGGCGCGGGCCTGGCGGCGGTGTATAACGTCCCGCTGGCAGGGGCGTTGTTCACCCTCGAGGTCATGCTGCTGTCGTTTAGCTGGGAAAAAACGCTGGCGGCGATAATGACCTCGGCGATTGCCGCCTGGACGGCCACCCTCGGGTTAGGGGATGAATCGCAATACCATTTTGTTTCCAGCGCGCTTCCGCACACCTTTCTCTGGTGGGCGATTCTGGCGGGCCCGATTCTTGGCGCCGGCGCCTGGCTCTTTCGCAAAGCGACCAGCGCAGCGCGTTCACGCGTGCGAAGTAACTGGCAGATGCCGGTGTTCTGTCTGCTGGCGTTTTCGCTTCTGGCCGTCCTTAGCCTCTGGTTCCCTGCGCTACCGGGCAATGGCAAGGGGCCGATGCAGCTGGCGCTCAGCGACGGGCTGTCTCACTCCATGGTCGCGATCCTGTTAGGGCTGAAGCTGGTGGTGATCCTGGCGGTGTTGCGCGGCGGCGCGGAAGGCGGGTTGTTAACCCCGGGGCTGGCGGTGGGCGGGTTGGTCAGCCTGCAGCTCTGCGCGCTCTGGCAATCAGGGTTCCCTGGCGGAGATGAAAGCAGTTTCGCCCTGGTGGGGGCAGCCGCTTTTCTCGCCGCCTCCATGCAGATGCCGCTGACGGCGGTGGTGCTGGTGATGGAGTTCACCCACATGGATCACAGCTATCTGGCCCCGACGCTGCTGTGCGCGGCAGGGGCGTTTTTGACCTGCCGGGTACTGGATAAAAGACATTGCTTTTGAAATGAATGAAAAAAGGCCGGTAATCCGGCCTTCAGAAAGGTATCTGAGATTACTCGATATTCTGGATCTGCTCGCGCATTTGCTCGATCAGCACTTTCAGCTCAATCGCAGAGTTGGTGACCTCGGCATTGATCGATTTTGACGCCAGGGTGTTCGACTCACGGTTGAACTCCTGCATCATAAAGTCGAGACGGCGACCCACAGCCTCTTTCTTTTTCAGAATGTTGTAGGTCTCTTTTACGTGGGCTTCGAGGCGGTCCAGCTCTTCGGCAACGTCGATACGCTGCGCCATCAGCACCAGCTCTTGCTCGAGACGGTTATTCTCCAGCTGCACTTCCGCATCTTCCAGCTTGGCGACCAGACGCTCGCGCTGCCACTGAAGAATTTCCGGCATATGGGCGCGAACTTTCGCCACTTCGCCGCTCACGCCTTCAAGACGCTGCTCGATAAGCGCTTTCAGCGCCTGGCCTTCCGTTTCGCGAGCGACGATGAAGTCATCCAGCGCGCCGTCAAGGGCTGCCAGAATGTCGGCGGCGATGGCGTCAAGATCCTGTTCTTTGGCGGCCATCACGCCCGGCCAGCGCAGGATATCAACCGGATTGATTTCCCCTTCATCGCTCTGCATTTTTACCCAGTTGGCGGCATTAACCAGCTGTTTAGCCAGCTTTTCGTTGAGAATCAGTTCGCCCTGAGCGCTGGGGTCTTGTTCAAAACGCAGGGTGCACTCGACTTTACCGCGAGTCAGGCGGGCGCGAATGCGCTCGCGTACCACGGGCTCCAGGCTACGGAACTGCTCCGGCAGGCGGAAGTACGTTTCCAGATAGCGCTGGTTTACCGAGCGCAGCTCCCATGCGGCGCTACCCCAGTCACCCTTGATTTCACGGCGGGCATAGGCGGTCATACTGCGGATCATAGACGTTCCTGTTTTCGTAATAATGAATGCAAGGATTATAGCTATGCCAGCGGTGACTTAACAGGAATAGTGATGAAATACTTCAAGACTGATTTTTTAAGGGACATAGCTTCGGTGTATTTAATGCGATTACTTTGCTTAGTGAAATCTATCCTTTTATAGCGGATAGGAAATAAGCTTTGATTCTTTCGCGGCTTAAGCATCATTATGCTGTTAATTTTTATCAAATGAATTCTGTCTATTCGCAGTAAAGCTATCTCTCCCTGCTTTCAGGCAGAATAAAAAAGAGTGAAAAACCGTAGGCCTATTTTTATTATTGAATGTGAGTATGATCATCCACATGTTTTTGTATCGTCTTAAAGCTATATCGTGGTATTTTTTACAAAGTATAACCGCCAAAAATGTTATGGGGTATTACCTTTAACTATTATGTATGTTTTTTCTGAATTCAATATGACAAAAGTATTAATATCTCTGTTGGGTGCATTCTCTTCATGAATATAATCAATTTAATTATATTTATTTGTTTTGTAATGGCAATGATTTAACTTTATGTAGTATTGTCCGGCAGCAAGATCGCGAGTATAGTCATTTTAGATGAGTTCTATAAAAAGGATTTTAATATGGACACTATCTTCGATAAAGTCATTAGAGAATTTTTCCCAAATACAAATATACCCTTTTGGAAAAAATGGCTTTTCAGGTCCGCTTTCGGCAATAAGAAATTTACTCGTATAATATATAACGATCGGTTAGTTAATCAAAGTGGAGTCGAATGGGTTAATTCGGTCGTCGATCTCCTTGAATTGCAATGTGCAACCGAACAACATCAATTTAATAACATACCCGAAAATGGGGCAGCGGTTGTTATTTCAAATCATCCAACAGTCATCGATGGTCTTGCTTTAATACATACGGTCTCCCGGGTGAGGAAAGATATAAAAATAATTGCCAACCACATTTTGCCAATTATATTTCCACAGGTGGCAGAACTGACCATTGGTATTGAAAATATGGCCGGTAAGATGAGCCATAAAAAATTTAGAGAGATGAACAATCATCTGCGAGAGGGAGGTGTATTAATTATATGTCCAGCGGGTAAACTGGCTAACTGGTCTCTTTCAGGTTTACAGGAGCATAAGTGGAACCCCGGTTTTTTACAGCTGGCGATGAGAAATAATGCGGCGCTGGTGCCTATTCATATTACGGGTAAAAACAGTAACGTTTATTATCTTACTGCAACGATCTGGCGGCAACTGTCGAATATAATGGTTATTCGTGAAGCTCTCCGCCATCGTGGAAAGACCATGGGAATCAATATCGGACAGCAAATAACCTTATCTTCATTGCAAAAATACAATAAAGATCTTTCTGCAGCAGCTAATGTATGTTTGATGCACCTCCAGAGCATAGGGAAGAATGGAGCAGCTCTTGTCGATACGATTTCGCCACAAGGACTAAAAGAAGATAGAGAGGATTTAATAAGTGCGATAGATGAGTGCGAAATATTAAGACAGTTTGATGATGGAAGAAAATTATTGATTTATCGCTGCAAAACTGGCCGTTTCTCACCAATTATTGATGAGTTAGGACGCTTACGCGAACGCTGTTATCGCGATATTGGTTCAGGGTCCGGTAAAGATAGAGATAATGATATTTTTGATGAAAGTTATTATCACATTATATTGTGGGATCCTGCTGAAACAGAAATTCTGGGGGCGTACCGTCTCGTTCCTGTTGGCGAGCAACTCGCCCGCCATGGAATAGCTGGCCTCTATAGTAATAACTTATTTAAATATCATGATAGCGCCTATTTGTGCTTAGAGCAGTGTGTAGAAATAGGTCGTGGCTTTATCCAGAAACCTTATCAAAAAGGTAATGTTCTTGATTATTTATGGCAAGGTATATTCGATTTTATAAAAAGATACCCCAACTATAAATATTTATTAGGTGTGTTGACTATCCCAGGATCTTTTCCTGAAGAGGTACAGAAACTGATTGTGAGTTTTTATAATATGTACTTTCCCACCACGACTGATTTTTGTACACCAATAGCCCTGTTCACGGTAGAAACTACACAAAGCGATAGTCCTTTTAGCGGAAACGATTTTAGCGAAGACTGGAGTATGTTAAATCATCTTCTGAGAGAAAAAGGTTATAAGCTGCCCTGGCCTTTTAAACAGACTGCTAAATGGTTCTCACCAGGTGGATCGTCGATTATTTCATTTACTAAAGATGAGGCTTTTAACTCGATAGCTGGGTTAAATCTGAGCGCTATTGATAAATTGAATGAAGTATACGTTAAACATTATTTAAAAGACTGAGTTGACGATGACTAACGGGTACTGGAGTAATAATGCTTTAATCCAGCCGTCAGTAATAAGGGAAATGATATGCGTATGGATACGTTTTAATGCAAAAGTCAGTAACTAAATGCTTTGTCATGATTTCGATGCTAGTACTCTCGGGATGTGATAACAAACCGGATAACATGCTATCCGGTTATTCACATGGTGAATTTGTATACCTTTCTTATTCTGGTAATGAAAAAATAGAACGAATCTTCATTAATAAGGGCGATAATGTCATTCCAGGACAGGAGTTAGTGAAGATTGACTCCTTCGATGCACAAAATATTTTCCTGCGTGCTGAAGAAAAACTTTCAGCTGAGAGCGCAGTGTTACGAAATCTGAAATCGGGAGAGCGGCCAGAAGAGCTGGATATTATACGGTCACAGCTAAAAAAAGCCCAATCGGCAGAATCACAGGTAAAGCGGCAGCTTGGGCGATATCGTCATCTTTATGCCAACCATGCCATATCGCGGGCGGAATGGGAGGATATCAGGGATGAGTTAACGCAAAAAGGCGCACAGGTTGAAGAGTTAATTAATCAACTCAAGGCACGGCAACTACCGGCCCGTCAGGATGAGATTAGCCAACAGCTCTCGATGGTGGCCGCGGCAAAACTCGAACGTGATAAAGCGCTTCGGGATGTTCAGCAAACGACGATTGTATCTCCAATAAATGCCAAAGTTTTTGATATTATATATCGTGTTGGGGAGCGTCCTTCAGCCGGCAGACCAATAATCAGTCTGTTACCACCTGAGAATATAAAAGTACGCTTCTTTATACCCGAGGCGATGCTTGGTAAATTTAATATCGGGACGAAGGTAAGACTTTTATGCGACGGTTGTGCCGAACCTATTTCTGGCGTTATTAATTATATCAGTCCTGAAGCAGAGTTTACGCCCCCGGTTATTTACAGTACGAAACGCCGTGAAAAACTTATTTTTATGGCCGAGGCGATCCCTATCCTGGAGCAGGCTGAACGGATGAAAATCGGCCAGCCGTTTGATGTGGAGATTATTGGCAATGAATAATCTTTGTATTGATGTGAAAAATCTCAATAAACATTTTGGCGAACTTCATGTCGTAAAGGATTTCTCATTACAGGTGGCAAAAGGCGAGATTTATGGTTTTCTTGGTCCGAACGGTAGCGGAAAAACGACATCGATACGGATGATGTGCGGTTTGATTACGCCCGATTCAGGTGAAGGTTTTTGTCTGGGTATGGACATCTTCACTCAGCGGGAAAAAATAAAACAAAAGATAGGCTACATGACTCAGTATTTCTCGATGTGGGGAAATTTAACTATTCGGGAAAACTTATTTTTTATTGCACGATTATATGGCCTCGACCAGCGTAAGGCCCGGGTTGAGGATGCGCTTACAGAATTAGGTCTTACTTCCCGACAGCACCAGCTGGCTAAGGAACTTTCTGGCGGCTGGAAGCAAAGAATGGCCCTCGCCGCCTGCATGTTGCATGAACCTGTTTTGCTGTTTCTGGATGAACCGACCGCTGGCGTGGATCCAAAAGCGCGACGGGAGTTCTGGCAAATGCTGCATCAGCTCTCTGACAAAGGGATCTCAATACTGGTGAGTACGCATTATATGGACGAGGCTGAGCGCTGCCATAAAGTTGCTTACCTCTCTTATGGCCGGCTACTGGCGAATGGCACTATTGCATCGATTATCGCTTCGCAGAATCTTATTACCGTGAGAACCAGCGGCGCTGGGCTAACGGTGCTTGAAAGCCAGCTCCAGCGCTTGCCGGATATTGAACAAACGGTCATTTTTGGCAATCAGCTTTACGTTACTTCCAGAGATGAAGCGAAGTTAGCATCCGCGCTATTTGCGTTTAAACAACAGGGTTATGAGTTCTGCCAGGTCGATACCAATCTGGAAGACGCATTTACCTATCTGATGAAAAACAATTGTGAAAAAAATTAATTTAAACTTCTCTCTAACCCGCTGGTTAGGTGTGGTTATTAAGGAGATCCACGAATTACGTCGTGATAAAGTCAGTATCAGCATGGTACTCCTTACCCCTATTTTTCAGCTGATCATTCTTGGCTATGCGATAAATATGGACCCGCATCATCTTCCTACCGCATTACTGAATTACGATAGCGAACGCATGAGTCAGGTTTTTGTGACAGGCGCGCAAAATACCGGATATTTTTCGATGATACCTGTCGATTCTGAAGAGGCAGCTCAGAAAGCATTTGTTCGAGGTGATGTCACTTTTATCGTAACGATCCCTGAGGGGTTTACGCGCAAGATGCTGCGTGGAGAAAAACCTCAGCTGCTCATTCAGGGGGATGCTATCGATCCGATGACCACGGGAAATGCGTTAAGTGCTCTGGTGCAGGTTGCGAAATCGATGTTTCAGCAAGACTTGCCGGGTGAAATGCGTGTAGAGCAAAAAGAGGATGATTTTGAACTTATTATCCATCGCATGTTTAACCCGGAGGGGATCACCCAGTTTAATACGATTCCCGGTATTATGGGGTCGATACTCAGTACAACCTTGATCCTGATGACCGCTCTGTCGATTACTCGTGAGAGAGAAAACGGTGCGTTAGAAAATTTACTGGTTTCTCCTTTGACCGGGCTTGAGGTCATTGTTGGTAAGATAACACCTTTTGTTATCATTGGCCTGTTTCAGGCGACGTTAATTCTGATTGCCGCCGTTCTGTTATTTGATATTCCTCTTCATGGCAGCGTTTTCCTGCTTTTTTTAGTGTTGTTGATTTATGTCTTCCTCTGCCTGTCAATCGGCATTGGTATTTCTGGCATAGCGCAAAACCAACTGCAGGCGCTGCAAATGTCGTCATTTTATTTTATCCCTTCCATTATGCTTTCTGGCTTTATCAGTCCTTTTATTAGTATGCCCGACTGGGCGAAAGCCATTGGCTCCTGTTTGCCGCTGACCTACTTCATCCGGTTGGTAAAGGGCATTATGCTGAAAGGGTATTCTGCGACGGCATTATTACCCGATCTATTGCCGCTGATTGGCCTGGCGGTGATAGTGATCGGCGTAGGGTTGAAATCTTATCGGAAAACGCTGGACTGACATTATGTGCGCGCCCGGCAGGTGTTGGCATAGGCTTTTCGCCATGAAATTCGTATAATGCGGCCTTACATTCGTTTCAAGCCGGAGATTTCTATCATGCGTCCAGCAGGTCGTAGCGCCAACCAGGTGCGCCCCGTTACCCTGACCCGTAATTACACAAAACACGCTGAAGGCTCTGTGCTGGTTGAATTCGGTGATACCAAAGTGCTGTGCACCGCCTCCATTGACGAAGGCGTACCGCGTTTCCTGAAAGGACAGGGACAGGGGTGGATCACCGCTGAATATGGCATGCTGCCGCGTTCAACGCACACGCGTAACGCGCGTGAAGCGGCAAAAGGCAAACAGGGCGGCCGGACGATGGAAATTCAGCGCCTGATCGCCCGTGCGCTGCGCGCGGCGGTTGATCTGAAAGCGCTGGGCGAGTTTACCATCACCCTCGACTGCGATGTGCTGCAGGCCGACGGCGGCACCCGCACCGCGTCTATTACCGGTGCCTGCGTGGCGCTGGCCGACGCGCTGAATAAGTTGGTGGCGGCCGGCAAGCTGAAAACTAACCCGATGAAAGGGATGGTGGCGGCGGTCTCTGTTGGGATCGTTAATGGCGAAGCCATCTGCGATCTGGAGTACATTGAAGACTCTGCCGCGGAAACCGATATGAACGTGGTGATGACCGAAGATGGTCGCATCATCGAGGTGCAGGGTACGGCAGAAGGCGAGCCGTTCACCCATGAAGAGCTCCTCACTCTCCTGGCGTTAGCCCGAGGGGGGATCGAATCCATTATTACGACGCAGAAGGCGGCGTTAGTAGATTAGTTTTTAAGGCGACTGAGAAGTCGCCTTTTTTTTGACCGTAAAAAAGTAAGATGAGGAGCGAATCCATGAAGCCGTATCAGCGCCAGTTTATTGAGTTTGCGCTTAGCAAGCAGGTTCTTAAGTTTGGCGAGTTCACGCTGAAATCCGGGCGTAAGAGCCCCTATTTCTTTAACGCCGGCCTGTTTAACACCGGGCGCGATCTGGCTCTGCTGGGCCGTTTTTATGCCGAGGCGCTGGTGGATTCCGGGATTGAGTTCGACCTGCTGTTTGGCCCGGCCTACAAAGGGATCCCGATTGCCACCACCACCGCGGTGGCGTTAGCCGAACACCATGACCGCGACCTGCCTTACTGCTTTAACCGTAAAGAGGCAAAGACTCACGGCGAAGGCGGCAATCTGGTCGGTAGTCCACTGCAGGGCCGGGTCATGCTGGTAGATGATGTGATCACCGCCGGTACGGCGATTCGCGAATCCATGGAGATCATCCAGGCCAACGGCGCGCAGCTGGCGGGTGTGCTGATCTCCCTGGATCGTCAGGAGCGCGGCCGCGGCGAAATCTCCGCCATTCAGGAAGTGGAGCGGGATTACGGCTGCCAGGTTATCTCGATCGTCACCCTGAAAGAGCTGATCGCTTACCTGGAAGAGAAACCGGAGATGGCGGAACACCTGGCGGCAGTTCGCGCTTATCGCGAAGCCTACGGCGTGTAACGAAAAAGCCCGGTAAGCAGAGCGCTACCGGGCAATGCAAAAAAACTACTGCAGCTGTGCGGCGACCAGCGGCCAGCGGGCGTCGAAATCATCCGTCGGACGGTATTTGAACTCGCTGCGCACAAAGCGCGACAGCATGCCCTCGCAGAAGGCCAGCAGCTGGCTGGCCAGCAGCGTTTCGTCGAGAGTATAGCCTTCGCCTTCGCGCATTTTTTTCTCGCGCATCACCTGACGCAGCTGCACTTCGATGCGTTCAAAAAGCTGGTTGATACGGCCCTGCAGCCGATCCTGTTCGAACATCAGCGCGTGTCCGGTGAGGATGCGCGTCAGCCCAGGATTACGCTCGCCAAACCCAAGAATCAACAGAACAATCAGGCGCAGGCGCGCGGATGTGTCCTTCTCATCTTTCAGAATCAAATTGATGCGCGTAATCAGACTGTCTTCAATGAACTCGATCAGGCTGTCAAACATGCGGGTTTTGCTGGGAAAATGGCGATACAGCGCGGCTTCAGAAACGCCGACGGAAGCCGCCAGTTTCGCGGTGGTAATACGTTGGCTACCATCGCTGGATTCCAGCATTAGCGCCAGAGATTGAAGTATTTCTTCGCGACGATTCCGTTTCGCAGTTTGCTTTTCTGCCATGTTTTAAAATACCCCTGAAAATAAGCACTTGTCAGGCAGACATCCACAACGCGACCGCAAACCAGAGTTTGCGGTGATGTTATTGCATTATGCGCGTTGGGATGCAGATTCCGTGTTGCTGGGCTTATTTACGCCCTGAGTGACCGAAGCCGCCTTCGCCGCGGTCGGTGGCATCGAAAGATTCCACCAGGTTAAATTCCGCCTGCACGACCGGCACAAAGACCATCTGCGCGATACGTTCGCCCGGCTCGATAATAAAGCTCTGCTGACCGCGGTTCCAGACGGACACCATCAGCTGCCCCTGGTAATCGGAGTCGATAAGGCCCACCAGGTTGCCCAGCACCACGCCGTGCTTATGACCCAGGCCCGAGCGCGGCAGGATCACCGCCGCCAGAGAGGGATCGGCGATATGAATCGCAAGGCCGGTCGGCAACAGCGTGGTTGCGCCCGGCGCCAGCTCTACGGCGTCGTCGAGACAGGCTCGCAGGTCAAGTCCGGCGGAGCCGGAGGTGGCATAGGTCGGCAGCGGAAATTGCTGGCCGACACGCGGGTCCAGAATCTTAACGTCGATTTTTTTCATCATAACGGGTCACGATCTCGTCGAGTAATAATTGGCCCAGGAGTTCCTTGCGCTCAAGTGGTAAGCGCTTTTCCCCATCCTGCCAGAAAAGGTGTAATGCGTTGCTATCGCTGTTAAATCCCTGATTAGGCTTGGAAACATCGTTGGCGCAAATCAGGTCGAGGTTTTTGCGGGCACGTTTTTGCCGCGCATATTCTTCCACATTATTCGTTTCGGCGGCAAACCCAACGACGTAGGGGCGATGCGATTTTAGCGCTGCAACCCCGGCGACGATATCCGGGTTTTTAACCATTTTTATTGTTAATTCATCACCTTGTTTTTTTATTTTATCTTCGGCGATGGCGGCGGCGCGGTAATCCGCCACCGCGGCGCAGCCAATAAAAATGTGCTGCTGCTGAGCGCTGGCCTGGACGGCCGCTTCCATTTCCAGCGCGGTAGTGACATCAATGCGCTGCACAAAGGGCGGTGTCGGTAGCGATACCGGTCCGCTGACCAGGGTCACGTTCGCGCCGCGCTGCGCGGCGGCGGCGGCAATCGCGAAGCCCATCTTACCGGAGCTGTGGTTTGAGATGTAACGTACCGGATCCAACGGCTCACGGGTCGGGCCCGCGGTAATCATGAGGTTGAGATGTTGCAAATCTTTGACAGGGGAGGCGAAATGCTGTGCGACCATCTCCACGATGGTTAACGGATCGAGCATTCGCCCCGGGCCGACGTCGCCGCAGGCCTGGCTACCGCTGTCCGGTCCCCACAGCAGCAGGCCGCGGGAAGCGAGCGTCTGCAGATTATGCTGGGTGGCCTGCGCGCGATACATCTGCTGGTTCATGGCGGGCAAGACGGCAACCGGGGAAGGGGTGGCGAGACAGATCGTCGACACCAAATCATTGGCCATGCCTGCCGCCACGCGGGCGATCAAATCGGCGGTCGCCGGGGCGAGGATCACCAGGTCGGCCCATTTTCCGAGCTCAATATGGCCCATGGCCGCTTCCGCCGCCGGATCGAGCAGGCTGTCGGAAACCGGATAGCCGGATACCGCCTGCAGGCTGAGTGGGGTGATGAACGCTTTTGCCGCCTCCGTCATTGCGACACGCACTTCCGCGCCGCGTTCACGTAGTCGCCGTACCAGTTCCGGGGTTTTATACGCCGCGATACCGCCGCTGACGCCCAGGACGATTTTTTTACCCGCCAGAGTCATCATGATGTATTCCTGTTGCCGTAGACCAGAATCCGCGCATCTTATCACAATCCTGCCGCCGTCGTGCCTCTGACGGGCATTCACTTTGCGAGCGGCTACGCAGGGTGAAAAGCGGCGGGTCGGCAGCGTCGTCAGGTTGTGCCAGGATAGGCTGATTCACGCAGGAGGGCGCATGGACGGAACGGAAAATCTGATGCCACGGGAGAAGATGCTGCAATTCGGCATCGAGGCGCTGACGGACGTTGAGCTACTGGCGCTGTTTCTGCGCATTGGCACACGCCGTCAGGATGTGCTGAGCTACGCCCAGGCGTTATTGCAGCGTTTTGGTTCGCTCTACGCTCTGCTTTCCGCTGATAAAGCGCAACTGGTTGCCGTTGACGGACTGGGGCTGGCGAAATATGCGCAACTGAAGGGGATTGCCGAGCTGGCGCGGCGCTATTTTAGCTCGCAACTGGTTGAGGAGGCCGCGCTGGTCACCCCCTCGATGACGCGGGAATTTTTGCAAAGCCAGCTGACGGAAGAGGAGCGCGAGATCTTTATGGTGATCTTTTTAGATAATCAGAACCGCGTGTTGAAACATAGCCGCCTTTTTTCTGGTACTCTTAGCCACGTTGAGGTGCATCCGCGAGAAATTGTACGCGAAGCCATCAAAGTGAACGCCGCCGCCGTGATCCTTGCGCATAATCATCCCTCCGGTAGTCCGGAGCCGAGTCAGGCTGACAGGCTGATTACCGAAAGGGTGGTAAAGTGTTGTCGATTCATGGAGATACGTGTGCTTGACCATCTGGTTATCGGCCGCGGTGCGTATGTATCTTTTGCCGAACGTGGCTGGATTTAGCCCCGAACTGGCGATCCTTCGGGATCTTTGTCTGTTCGGGACTTGAGCACATCGCCGAGTCAGCGTATACTACGCCACCTTTGAGAATCTCGGGTTTGGCATTTGGGCCTGGCAGTCGAGAGTTCACATTGAACTGCGATGACCAGGCTGTAAAGCCTGACGAGGCGCCAATACCCCATACGAAGCTCGAGCTAATTTGATTTTTGGAGAATAGACATGTCCCGAGTCTGCCAAGTTACTGGCAAGCGTCCGGTGACCGGTAACAACCGTTCCCACGCACTGAACGCGACTAAACGCCGTTTCCTGCCGAACCTGCACTCTCACCGTTTCTGGGTTGAGAGCGAGAAGCGTTTTGTCACCCTGCGCGTATCTGCTAAAGGTATGCGTGTAATCGATAAGAAAGGCATCGATACAGTTCTGGCTGAACTGCGTGCCCGTGGCGAAAAGTACTAAGTACTTAGAGGAAATAAATCATGGCTAAAGGTATTCGTGAGAAAATCAAGCTGGTTTCTTCCGCTGGTACTGGTCACTTCTACACCACCACGAAGAACAAACGTACCAAACCGGAAAAAATGGAACTGAAAAAGTACGATCCGGTTGTACGTCAGCACGTTATCTACAAAGAAGCTAAAATCAAATAATTTTAGCCTCCTTGTATAAAAACCCCGCTCCGGCGGGGTTTTTTGTTTTTAAAACTCCCCCATATTGCTTTCACACACTCCCTTTTCAGCCACCTGTCCGTGAAGCACAATACGCCGGGTTAATGGAGGAAAATCATGCCTGAATTACCAGAGGTTGAAACCAGCCGCCGCGGCATTGAGCCGCACCTGGTTGGCGCAACCATTCTGCACGCCGTCGTGCGCAACGGACGGCTGCGCTGGCCGGTTTCTGAAGAGATTTATCGCCTGAGCGACGTTCCGGTGCTCAGCGTGCGTCGTCGCGCCAAATACCTGCTTCTGGAACTCCCGAACGGCTGGATCATTGTCCATCTTGGGATGTCGGGAAGCCTGCGCATCCTGAGCGAAGAGCTGCCTGCGGAAAAACACGATCACGTTGATCTGGTTATGAGTAACGGTAAAGTCCTGCGCTATACCGATCCGCGCCGCTTTGGCGCCTGGCTGTGGACCAAAGAGCTGGAAGGCCACCCGGTGCTGGCGCATCTGGGGCCGGAGCCGCTGAGCGACGCCTTCAACGCCGATTATCTCCAGCAGAAATGCGCGAAGAAGAAAACCGCGATCAAACCCTGGCTGATGGATAACAAGCTGGTGGTGGGCGTCGGCAATATCTACGCCAGTGAATCGCTGTTCTCCGCCGGGATCCACCCTGACAGGCTGGCGTCCTCACTGTCGCGGGACGAGTGCGAGCAGCTGGTGAAGGTGATTAAGCTGGTCCTGCTGCGTTCGATAGAGCAGGGCGGCACCACGCTGAAGGACTTCCTGCAAAGCGATGGCAAGCCCGGCTATTTTGCCCAGGAGCTACAGGTCTATGGCCGCAAGGGCGAACCCTGCCGGATCTGCGGCACGCCGGTTGTCGGGACCAAGCATGCCCAGCGGGCGACCTTTTATTGCCGCCAGTGTCAGAAATAGTCACCGGAACAGGAATGATTGTCGGCCAGGTCAGCGGACCTGCGGGTGCGCATCTGGTGGGACGGGGACGTTTGTAGGCCAGGTAAGCGCAGCGCCAGCCTGGCTCATGCCCAGCAGATGCGTTACTTCAGCTTATTCAACAGCGCCTGGTGGACGTTGGCTGGCAGGAAGTGAGAGACATCGCCCTGGTGGCGCGCGACTTCTTTGACCAGCGAAGAGGAGATAAACGACCACTCTTTGCACGGCATCAGGAACACGCTCTCAAGGGTGGGCATCAAATGGCGGTTCATATGGGCCAGCTGCATCTCATATTCGAAATCCGCCACCGCCCGCAGGCCGCGGATCAGGATATTGGCCTGCTGCGCGCGCGCGAAGCTGGCCATCAGGTCGCTGAAGCCGACCACCTGAACATTCACCAGGTGGGCCGTCGCCTGCTCCGCCAGCGCAATACGTTCATCAAGGCTGAACATCGGCTTTTTACTCGGGCTGGCGGCGATAGCCAGCACCACTTTATCGAACATACTCGCCGCGCGGGTGACGATATCGATATGGCCATTGGTGATGGGATCGAAGGTACCCGGATAGATCGCTTTTGTGCTCATGATGACTCTTTCTCCGAGTAGCCGTGGCTCAGCGCCCACAGCTCGGTATATTTCGTAAACGTATACTGCGCGTTGACCATCGCCAGTAACCAGCCCTGCTTACCGTCCAGCACCCCACCGCGCAGCAGCAGCGTTTTCAGGAACGCGCCCAGCGTGTGGCTGAATATCCCCGCCATCGAGGTCTTCTTGCCCTTCTGGTGGCGTTCTAGCGCCCATGCGGCGGCATACGCCAGCTGTTTTTGCTGAAAGCCAGCGAAGTCGCGGCACGTCAGATGCAGGAGATCGCCGGTCAACGGAATGACCTCGGCGCCCAGGCTATCCAGCGATTCATGGACCAGATTATCGTTATAGCGGTAACGGGCGCGTTCGTACAGGCGCAGGACGCGATCGGGGTACCAACCGCTGTGGCGCATAAAGCGTCCGAGAAAATAGTTACGGCGGGCGATGCTGTAGATGGCGCCGCGCTGCGGGGCTGCCAGTACCGTAAGAATAGCCTGCCTGAGTTCCGGCGTGACGCGCTCATCGGTATCGATCATCAACACCCAGTCGCCGGTGGCGTAGTCCTGCGCGCGCTGGCGCTGAATGCCATAGCCTCGCCAGTCGGTATGGGTATAGATCTGCGCCCCGAGGCGGCGAGCCAGCTCGACGGTGCCATCGGTACTGCCGGAGTCGAGGACGATAATTTCATCCGCCCAGCTAACGGAGTCCAGACAATCCGGCAGCAGGTCCGCTGCGTTTTTGGCGATCATCACCACGGAAAGCCGGTTCGACATTAATGACTCCGCTGCGGCAGGTAAGGTTGCAGTAACTGTAGCAGACGCGACAGCGCGCCCTGGTTTTGGTGCAGCACTTCCACCGCGTGACGGCCATACCACAGGCGGTAGTCTTCATCGGTCAGCAGCGTGGAAACCTCTTTGACCAGCGAGTTAGCGTCGGTGACGGTGATCAGGCCATCGTCCTGCTGCAGCTTGGCGCAGATATCTTTGAAATTGAAGGTATGCGGCCCCATTAGCACCGGAATGGCGTGCGCCGCCGGCTCGAGCGGGTTATGGCCGCCGCGCTCCACCAGGCTGCCGCCGACGAAAGCGAGGTCGGCAATGCCGTAGAGCAGCATCAGTTCGCCCATGGTATCGCCAATGACCACCTGGGTACTGGAGGAGGGGATCTCGCCGGTGCTGCGCAGAGTGAAGCTCATTCCGGCTTTTTGCACCATGTCGCGGGCGTCAGGGAAGCGCTCCGGATGGCGAGGAACAAGGATCAGCAGCAGGTTCGGAAAGGTCTCCAGCAGCTTTTTATGCGCCTGGAGGATAATTTGCTCTTCGCCATCGTGGGTGCTGGTGGCAATCCAGACTTTGCGGTGCGGCGCCCATTGCCGGCGCAGCGTCACCGCGCGGGCCGCCAGCTCTGGCGTGACGGAGATATCGAATTTCAGGCTGCCGGTGACCGCCAGCTGGTTGCGCTTCAGTCCCAGCGCGAGGAAGCGGTTGCCATCTTCTTCATTCTGCGCGGCGATAAGCGTAATACGGCTCAACAGGCGGCGCATAAAGCCGCCCAGTTTGGCATAGCCTTTGGCGGAACGTTCGGACAGGCGGGCGTTGGCAATCACCAGCGGGATCTTACGCTTATGCAGCGCGGCTACCATATTCGGCCACAGTTCGGTCTCCATGACGATCACCAGCTTCGGCTGAACGGTGTCCAGGAAGCGGTTCATGGCGCCGGGCAGATCGTAGGGCAGATAGACGTGATGGACATCTTTGCCGAAGGCCGACATGGCGCGCTCGGAGCCGGTCGGCGTCATGGTGGTGACGGTGATCGGCAGAGAAGGGTAGCGGTGGCGCAGGGCGCGAACCAGCGGGATGGCGGCTAAGGTCTCGCCGACGGAAACGGAGTGCAGCAGAATGCCATCCGGCTCTACCTTGTTCTGACAGAAGCCATAGCGTTCCGCCCAGCGTTTACGGTAGGCAGGAGCCTTACGACTGCGCAGCAGCAGCCGCAGCCACACCAGCGGCTGAATAAGGTAAAGTAGGGTGGTATAAAGCAATTCCAAACTATTTATCCGTTCTCTGTTTTGGCGGGCAAATTCTAAGCATTTAGCCCGCGTAAAGCTATCTCTTTGGCGGAAACAGCGGGTTTTTGGTCTATCCCGCGTGGCGATAACGCTTAATACGCAGATAACGGCGTCCCAGGCGCCAGCGTAAACGGAAAGTACAGGCGTTTTTCCAGATTAACCGCCAGATACCGCGGTCGAAGAATTCTTTAATGATAACATGCTTTTTCGACTCATCTTTCATACTGTCGAAGGTGTGGATGATCCCCAGGCCTTCTTTGGCGATCTGCCAGCGACAGGCGGCGATATGGCGCACTTTGTCCGGGTAACGCTGGTTGATCGCCTCCAGCATCTCCAGAATTTTCATGTAATGGCGCGCCGAACGCATCAGCGTGTCGTCGTTGTCCGGCTTATGCGACACCGACTCAGAGTGGATGTAGTAATCATAGAATTGCTGACTGGTGTACTGCACGCGCTCCGCGGCCAGCAGCGCCTCTGTGGTCCACGGGATATCCTGATGGCGCAGGCCGGGCTCGAAATGGAAGTGATGCTGGCGGATAAAATCGTGGCGATAGATATTGAGCCAGGTGACGTGCAGAAATTTCCGCGAGTCCAGGGCCTGCTTGAGCCAGACATGGCCCGGCAGCACACCGGTCGAGGGCAAGCGATCCAGCGGAAAGATCGGGTGGCTCTCGCGGCGCTTTTCGTACACGTAGGTGCCGTTGCAGGTGGCGACATCGAGATGTGCTTTCTCCGCCATCTCCAGCAGCGTGCGATACATGCCCGGATAGAGTTTATCGTCGATGTCCGGAAACGCGAGGTACTTGCCGCTGGCAACCGCCAGGCCGGTATTGCGCGCGACCGAGACGCCCTGGTTTTCCTGCTCCAGCACCTGGACGTTCTGCAGCCGATCCCGCCATTCGGCGATCACCGCCAGGCTGTTGTCCGTCGACCCATCGTTCACCAGGATCAGTTCATAGCTGTCCAGCTGCTGCTGTTCAATGCACTCAAAGAATTGCGCAAGAAATTTCTCACCGTTGTAGACGGCAGCCACGATGCTCAGTAAAGGCGTTTGACTCATAAATCTTCGATCCTGGTTAACTAACGGCGTCAGATGCGCTGCAGCTGACGGTACTGCTGACAAATGGACACGACGCTGAATTTTTCCAGCGCGGCATCGTCGATGGCCGGCGGGTTATGGTAAATGCTTTGCATCGTCTGAGCCAGCGCCGGACTGGTGAGATCCGCCAGACCGCGGGCAAGTTCGCCGGTGAGGATCTCGGTGACGCCGCCGGGGCAGCGGGTGCTGGCGACCGGGGTATGCAACAGCAGCGCCTCCACCACCACATTGCCGAATCCTTCGCTATCCGAGCTCAAAACCAGCATCCGCGCGCCTTTGATCCACGGTAAGGGGTTTTCCTGAAAACCTTTGAACCACACCCGGTCGTCAATCTGCAGCGTTTTGGCCAGCTGGCGCAGGCGCTGCTCTTGCTCCGGTTTCCCCTGGCCTAACAGCACCAGCGGCGCGTCGATGCCGCTTTGCGCGTAGGCTTCGAGCAGGCGGTCGTGGCGTTTGCCGGGATGGAAGCGGCCGACGTGAATCAGGTAGTCGCCGTCCGGGCGCTCGCTGTCGGCTTCCGCCCCGGCGCGCAGGGCCGCGATATCGAAGGGGTTATAGATGGTTTTCAGCTGCGCCGGGCGCAGGGCGAAGGCGTCCACCAGATCGCGCCCCACGGCGTCGGAAACCGCTACCACGTTGCGCCCCTGGTAAATCCGCTTAATTTTCTGCTGCTTCATCCAGCGGTCAAAGCCGGTACGGTGACCAAGATAAGAGGCCGAGAAGACGCCGTGCAGGCAGAACCAGACGTTGCGCTCGCGCAGCGCCCGGCTGCGGGCGACGATGCGGTCTGTTTTGTGCAGGTTGGAGAGCACAAGGTCAAATTGTCCCTGCTGCTCGGCCCGGATGACCGCGGCGTCCAGCTGGCGGGCGCGGCGGGACAGCTCGGTCAGCTTGCGCCACGGTTTGCGGCAGCGATCGGCCACCACCTGGTAGTCGAGCCCCTCGGGCAATGGGTACTCGCAGACGTCGCGTAGCGAAATGAGCGAGACCCGATCGCCGTCGCGCAGGAACTGCGCCGCCAGGGTGAGAACGACTTTCTCCGCGCCGCCGCCGGGCAATCCGTCAATCACAAATAAGATGCGCATCGTTATTTCACCAGATCCTGATAAAGGGAAAGCAGCTGGGTTGAGAGGCGCTCGCTGGTGCAGGCCATGATGCGCTCGCGGGCGCGGTCGCCTTCCGCGGAGCCCAGCGCGCGGGCAGGCAGGGCCATCACCGCCTGCTGCAGCGCCGGGATATCCAGGGCGTCGCAGACGTAACCGTTGTGGCCGTTGACGACAAACTCTGCCCCGCCGCAGCCGGTGGTGGTGATCACTGGCAGACCGCAGGCCATTGCCTCAAGGATGACGTTGGGGAACGGATCGTAGAGGGTCGGCAGCAGCAGGCCATCGGCCATCTGATAGAACGGCAGCGTCTCCGACTGCATGCCGAAGAAGCGCACCCGCGCTTCGCAGCCGAGACTCTTCGCCAGCGCCTGATAGCGCGGCTGATCTTTATCTTTGCCAACCACCAGCAGATAGCGATCGGTCGGGGCGATGGCGCGGATCGCCGCCGCCAGCCCTTTACGCTCAAAGCCGGAGCCGACGTAAATCAGGCACGTTGCCTGCAGCGGCAACTGCCATTTGGCGCGTAAGGCGGCAAAGGTTTCTTCGCCCGGCGGCAGGAAACGCTGGTTATCAATGGCGTTATAGATAACGTGGATCTTGTCCGCCGGCAGGCCAAAGTCTTCGATGATCTCGCGTTTGATCATCTCGGCGTTGCAGATCACCCCACGCAGATGCGGGTCTTCGTACATCTCGCGTTCCGCTTGCATCACATAACGGTGGTAGCGGTCGGCGAACAGCAGGCGGCTTTTCCAGGCCGGTAAAATGCGCGAGCGCTGTTGCAGCCAGCGGCGATGAACGCCGTCGCCGGCGCGGTAGAGATCGCAGCCGGGAATACGCTCATGGCTCTGCACCAGGTCGAAAGATTCGCGCTGCCAGAGCGCCCGCGCGGCGTTGGCAAAACCGCGCTCGCGGCTGATGCGCCCCCATTTGCGCGGATTACAGATATGGATCTGCCAGTCCGGTTTCACCGGCCCCTGCCATTCGCGGGTGATGACGTTCAGCTGCAGATGACTGCTGTCGAGGGCTTCCAGCGCGCGGGAGACAAACCGTTCTGCGCCGCCGTCCGGGCGGTACTTCTGCCGCACCAGAGCCAGCCTGAATTTACTCATGCCAGTACCTTTTTCGCCGCCGCGATCACGGCGTCGGTAGGAATTAAATCGAGATAACGTTCGTCGGTGTTGGTGTTGATGGCGTCCGGGTCGGGCAGCGGACCGAAGTCGCCTGCCCAGATCACCTCGCCTTTCGCCTGCCACGGACGCCAGAAGGTCAGCTTCGAGGGGCCGAACAGGGCGACCAGCGGAGTGCCGAGAGCCGCAGCCATATGCATCGGCACCGAGTCGACGCCGATAAACAGCCGGGCGTGATCGATCACCGCCGCCAGCTGGCGCAGCGTTAACTGGCCGGCTAAAGAGTGCAGCCGCGCCTGCGGGCAGCCGGCGATGATGGTCTCCACCATCTTCTTCTCTCTATCGTCGGGGCCGGAGGTGAGTACCACCGCGTACCCTTCGGCGGACAGCGCGTTGATCAGCGCGCTCATCCTGTCTTCGCGCCAGCATTTAAAGAACCAACGCGACGTTGGCTGGATGACGATGTAGTTATCCCGGAAGTCCTCCGGCAGCAGGGCGCGGCTGGTGGCCCAGTCTGCTTCGCTGTAGCCCATCCGCGCCGGGGCGTCGTTCAACTGGATACCGAGTGGAGCGAGGATAGAGAGATTCTGCTGTACCGTATGCAGCTGATTATGCTGTTGGGTGGCGGCCAGCGCGGTGTGGCAATAGCGCCAGAACGGGTGGCGACGCTTCGGAAAATCAAAGCCGATCCGCGTCGCGGCGCCGGTCAGTTTGCTGATAATCGCGCTCGGCCACTGGTCGGCAAGGTTGAGCACCATATCGTATCGCTGCTGGCGCAGCGTCTGAATGAGCTGCCATTGCATCTTCAGCTGATGCTTTTTCCCCTGCTTTTTCCAGCGGCGGTCGAGACCATAAATTTGGTGGATATCGGGGTTGGCGGCGAGCATATCCCGGGTCTCTTCATACAGCAGGACATCCACGCTGGCGGCGGGATACTGCTGTTTCAGCGCGTGAATAAGCGGGGTGATCAGCAGCATGTCGCCATGATGGCGCAGCTTAATGACCAGGATCCGCGCCGGGTTCAAGGGGCTGCGGGAGAGGGTTTCAGGCGTCATACTCTGTTCTTCATCCAGGATAAGGGTTCCGATTCTAGGGGATCAGACAGATTGAGAGAAGCGTTGTATTGCTCTACCATGACCCGATACGTATGGCCTGAGGACGTTTTCGTGCACAATCCCGCATTTCTCATCACGATTGATACAGAGGGCGATAACCTCTGGCAAAAACATGACAGCATCACCACCGAGAATGCGCGTTATCTCCCGCGTTTTCAGCAGCTTTGCGAAAAGTATGGCTTTAAACCGGTCTATTTGACCAATTATGAAATGGCCATCGACCCCTTTTATATCGAATTCGCCAGAGACGTGATTGCCCGCGGCACCGCGGAAGTCGGTATGCATCTGCATGCCTGGAACAGCCCGCCGACCGAGCCGCTGACCGCCGATGACTGGCGGCATAAGCCTTATCTCATTGAATACAGCGATGCCATGATGCGTGAGAAGGTCGACTATATGACGCGTCTGCTGGAGGACACCTTCCAGACCAAAATGGTTAGTCATCGCGCCGGGCGCTGGGCCTTTGACGAGCGCTATGCGCGTCTGCTGGTGGAGTACGGGTATCAGGTGGATTGCTCGGTGACGCCGCGGGTGAACTGGAAGACCGCCAAGGGGGCGCCGCAGGGCGATGGCGGGACCGATTATCGTCGCTTCCCGCAGCATGCCTATTTTCTCGATGAAAATGACATCAGCCGCGAGGGCCACTCGCCGCTGCTGGAAGTGCCGATGAGCATTCAGTACAAGCACTCCGCGTGGATGAACAGCGTGAAGCAGGGCTACGACCGCCTGCGCGGCAAAGTGCGTTCCCCCTCCGTGCACTGGCTGCGTCCGATGGGCGGCAACGTGGAGACGATGAAAAAAGTCGTCGAACAAACGTTGACGCAGGGCAATGACTACGTGGAATATATGCTCCACTCTTCAGAATATATGCCCGGCGGCAGCCCCACGTTCCAGAATGAACGGGATATTGAGCGTTTATACGCTGACCTTGAAGCCTTTTTTAGCTGGCTGGCGCCGCAGGTGAAGGGCATGACGTTGGCAGAATATTACCAGCGGAAAATCACACAGCGCTAACACAGCTCAAGGTACCGTATGCGTATCCTTAAACAATTGACGCGGAAAAAGAACGCTTTTTTCCGCGGTATTAAATTTAATTTAATTAACTATCGATACAGAAATAAGCCTGCGCGCAAACCCTTCGACCCGGCCCCCGTACGCCGCGTGCTGCTATTGCGCCTGGACGATAAAGTCGGCGATATGGTGGTGACCACCGGCTGCGCCAGAATACTGGCCGAACGGGGATATCAGGTTTCGGTGTTAACCGGACCAATATGCTGCGAAATATTAGCCGGCTCAGAATTCATTGAGCAAGTATATTTATATCGACCACGCATGTCCTTAAATACGTTACGGGCGGCGGGTTTTGATGCGGTTATCGATTTTGATGACGTGACCAGCTATGAACGCTTTAAATTACTCGCCGATTTACGGGCGACCAGCGTGATTGGCTTTAATAAAGAGCCCTATAAACTTTACGATCATTCGATCGCTTTTTTTGACAGCAACAGCCATATTTCCCTGCGCTATCAACAGGTGGTGAAGCTTTTTGGCGTCGTTGACGACCAGCCATACGACTATCATCTCCCCGGCTGTCGCCATGAGCGGGAGAAAGTGGCGCGCTTGCTTTCCCAGGCCGGAGAGGTCGCACTGCGCATCGCCATTAACCCTTTTACCGCCTCCGAGGATAAAGACTTCTGTCGTCATCAGGTGGCGACCCTGGTCGAGCGGCTACATGCTCTGCCTTACCGGGTCTGTATCGTGATGGTGGGTCGCAGCGAGAAAATTCAGCAGCTGGGGCTGGATATGGCGCTGTACGTCGCCGACAGCACCATCAACTCCGCCGTGGAGGTGATTCGCAGCTGTGATTTAGTCATTACGCCGGACACCTCGATCGTGCATATCGCCCGCGCTTTCGATAAACCGATGGTGGCGGTCTATAACAAACGCAAACTCAAGGATACCGGGCTGCCCGGCTATCATATCTGGGCGCCGGGCTATGACAAAGCGAGGCAGATCGTTTGTGAAGAAGCGAATGTCGCCGATGTGGCGATTGAGTCGGTATGGCCGGTGATTAAAGAGCAGGCCGACCGGCTGGTCGCCGCCCGCAGTTAATAGAAAAGTGAATATAAAAAAGGGCCGTCAGCGGCCCTTTCTTGTTAACGCTTTTCCGCCAGCCCTTTGCTGAGCGCAATGCCCAGCGGCAGCCAGAACAGCACCCAGGTTTCCCGGGGGTTGCTGATGATAAACATCCCCTGCGAGGCCATAAATACCAGCGCGTAAAACAGGATCGCCAGACTGTAGCGGCTGTCGGAGCGGCGCTTGCGCCACGCCTGCCACAGTCCGCAGGCAATGACCGCCAGCAACAGCAGTAAACCCACGATGCCGCCTTTCAGCAGGGCGCCCATATATACGCTGTGGGTGGTGGTGATGTGTTCGCCGCTGTAGTTGATGAAATCCAGTTCATAGCTGAAACCGCGTCCCAGCCAGGGCTGGCTGGCTATCTCCGACAGCGTATGGTGCCAGATGCTCAGGCGCAGCCCGCTTTGGGTGCCCAACTCTTCGAAACGGGCGAGCAGCATGTCGCCCACCGGCGTCATGACCAAAAGCAGAGCCACCAGCACGGCCAGCGCCGCGGCGATCAGCAGGTTGCGGCGGGTGAAGACGTGCAGGTGCAGCGTACAGCCGACCGCCAGCACCAGGGCGATGATCGGCCCGCGGCTTTGGGTCAGCAGCATCATCACCAGCATGATGGCCACTGGCAGATAGAGCCAGTGGCTGGCTTTTTCTTTCAGCAGCATGCCGCAGATTAAGATGCCGATGCCGCAGTATCCGGCAAGGTCGATAACGTTTGTTGGCCCGGGGTTCTCGGGGGAGACCGCCCGCTCGGTGAGGACCAGGGTGTGGTCGAACATCAGCGTCCACAGCGAGAGCACGGTGATCCCGCCAACCACCGCCAGCATGGCCAGGCGGCGGGTTCGTTCGTCGCTGAGCAGCATCGCCATCAGCAACAGATAGCCCGTCAGGTACACGCCGTGGGTGATCGGCGAGTCGATATGCTGCGGCGTATGGCCCCACAGGTTACTGAGGGCGTAATAGATAAAGAAGACCGCCAGCAGCGCCCAGGTCTGCCACTGTTCGCGTAACACGCCGGCCAGCGCCTGGCGGTTTTCCGGGCGTACCAGCGAGAGCAAGAGCAGCAGGATCGATAAATGCAGCAGGTTATTGGTCCGGGTGGACATGCAAAAAATCGCGCTGAAAAATAAAAACAAAGGAAAAACAATCGAGTAACCCTGTCTGGCGTAGTTACTCATTTTTAAAGTACTCATTAAACGCAACCTTTTCGAAAATAGTGTCCGGCACAGCGCTTTCTGGTGAAAAATTAATGACCCGGATCTGGCGTTGCTGCAGTACCTGCGCGGCATGCGCAAAGGAGGGCATGACGAGGTTATCCACTTTTGTTGCCAGGTACGAAGGCAATTTTTCTTGTTGTGTTTCGTAGAATCGCGGCTGGTTGAAGTTAGTCATATCCAGACCGCTCACCAGGATAGTGCTGAAGCCCAGCCAGGCGAGGATCTGCAGCGCCCAGTAGACCACCGTGCCGGCATCAAAGACGCCCTGGCGAATATCGGTGCTAAAACAGATATCCGGGCGCTGGGGATGAAAGCACATCGCCGGATTCTGCTGGTAAGTGCGCTTTATCGCTTCGCTGGCGACTTTCGGCTGGTAAATCTTATAGCAACCGTCCTCAATCAACGCCAAACGGCAGCGCAGCGCGTCCGCATGGCGATCGACGATTTTGGCGATCCCATGCATGGTGGTGAACAGCAGAATGTCCGGCTGACTGACGATGGCGCGGATAATGTCCGGCTTCTTATCGAAAAACTCCATGTCGACGATGGTATAGAGCGAAAAGTGCAGGCGGTCGGCAAGATGCCAGGCGCCATTGACGCCCATCACCGGGATCGTTTTCGACAACAGGGAAAAATCGATATTGCGGGTCGAAGGGCCAGTGGCGGTCAGCAGGACTTCGCCCTGCATGCTGTTTTTCAGCGCGCTCAGGCTGACCAGCGGCACCGTTTTCCCTTTATAGCGCAACGCGCTGATTTCGCCGCTCGGCGCGCGGGTGATGCGGGTAAAAGGCCACAGATTTTCATTGTGACGATAAGCGCGAGGGCGGGTGTAGCGATAGATCTGCTTAAACAGGGATCCCATCAGAGCAGCCCCTGATTTTGCAGAAGAAGATGAACCCGGCTGGCGGTAATATCGCCGGTGCTGGCGCTGTTTTCCGGCCGCACGATGTGCTGGTTTTTACCGTATCCGCCAATCAGCCCCGGATCGGTCGGGCCGTAGAGCGTGAAGTTCGGTTTATCCAGCGCGGCGGTCAGATGACTCAGGCCGGTATCGACCGAGACGACGGCCCGGGCGCTGGCCAGAACCTGCGCCACCTGCTCAAGGCTCATGCGCGGCAGCACTTCAACATATTCCCGGCCTTCCGCCAGCCGCTTCGCCCGCGCCTCTTCGTGCGGGGCGCCCCACGGCAGCTTAATGCGGACGCCGCTGTCGGCCAGCAGATCGAGCAGTTCCTGCCAGCGGTTTTCCGGCCAGTGCTTATCGTCGCGTGTGGTGGCGTGCAGAAACACCAGATAGGGGGCGGCAGCGCTAGCCTCGTGCTGCAGGAAATGGCGCGCAATGGCGTAATCCCCCTGGGTTTGGGGTTTCGCGTAGCCGAGGCTTTTGGCGAACAGCTCGCGGGTACGCTCCACCGCGTGCTGCTGTTTCGCAATGTGGTGGCGGCGGTTGTAAAACAGGCTGGCCAGCGGCTCGCGGGCCGTTTGCCAGTCCATACCATGCTTGACGCCGTGCGCCAGACGGGTGACCAGCGCAGCGCTTTTCACCAGCCCCTGGGCGTCGATAATGGCGTCATACTTGACCGCCTGGACGGCCTCGCGAAAGGCTTTACGCTCCGCTTTGATCGGCGCGGAGAACCAGGCTTTACGCCAGCGGCGGATCGCCACCGGGATCACCCGCTCGACGCTGTCATGCCAGGAGGGGATCTGCGCGAAGCCTTCTTCCACAACCCAGTCGAAGCGGATGCCGGGGATGGCCTGCGCGGCGTCGGTCAGCGCGGGCAGCGTGTGCAGCACGTCGCCCATCGATGAGGTTTTTACAATCAATACCCGCATCCGCTACGCTTCCTCGTGCCCGGTTTTTTCCGTCAGCAATTCGTTCAGCTCTTGCAGGACGCGCTCTGGCGTAATGTCGATCAGGCTCTGATGATAACCTTCCGCGGCATCGCCTTTGCGCACCTTGTGGTAGCCGGTAATCAGACGGATCACGCGCGCTTTATGCGACAGCGGCGGGGTAAAGTCCGGACTGCTCGGGCCATACAGCGCCACCAGCGGGCGGTCCAGCGCCGCGGCGACGTGCATCAGCCCCGAATCGTTAGTCACCACCGCTTTACAGGCGGCAATCAGGATCACCGCCTGCTCCAGCTGGGTTTCACCCGCCAGATTCCGGCACCAGGCCTGCTGCTCGCTGCTGAGGGCGGCGATGATCTCTTTGCCGGCCTCGTTATCTTTTGCCGAGCCAAATAGCGCAATCTGATAACCATCGTCGATGAGCTTTTTCGCCAGCGCAGCATAGTGATAGTGCGGCCAGCGTTTTGCCGGGCCGAACTCCGCGCCGGGGCAAAAGCCGATGATCGGCCGATCGTTGGACAGGTTAAAGGCGCTGCAGGCCTGCGACTTTTCCCCTTCGTTGACCTGCAGCTGCGGCCATAGCAGCGGCTGCGGCAGATCTTTGGCGCAGCGCATCACGCCGTTGTCGTAGGCCAGCGCCACGTAGCGTTCCACCATCAGCGGCCAGGCGTCTTTGTCCAGCACCCGGGCGTCGTTGAGCAGGCCGTAGCGCATCTCGCCGCGCCAGCCGGTGCGTAGCGGGATGTTGGCAAAGAAGGGGACTAATGCCGATTTAAACGAGTTTGGCAGCACGTAAGCGCGATCGTAGCGACGCTCGCGCAGGCTGTGGCCGAGCTTGCGGCGTTCGCCGATAGCCAGCGCGCCGTGGCCCAGCGGCATCGGGATCGCTTCGTTCACTTCCGGCATGCGCGATAACAACGGACGACACCAGGCTGGCGCCATCACGTCGATAATCGCCTGGGGATAGCGCGCCCTGAGCGTACGATAAAGACTTTGCGACATCATCATGTCGCCCACCCAAGACGGGCCTACCACCAGAATTTTCATGTTATCTCTTACGCATCCCGATTCAGCCAGGCCATATACTCCGTTACGCCTTCGGCAACGGTTTTGAACGGTTTGTCATAGCCCGCTTTACGCAGGTTAGTCAGATCCGCCTGGGTGAACGCCTGGTAGCGGCCTTTCAGTTTGTCCGGGAATGGGATGTACTCGATGCTGCCTTTTTTGTGGTACGCCAGGGTCGCGTCGGCGACGGCCTGGAAGGATTCCGCGCGGCCAGTGCCGAGGTTGAAGATGCCGGAAACGCCGTTTTCCCAGAACCACAGGTTGACGTCAGCCACGTCGCCGACGTAGACGAAGTCGCGCTTGAAGCCGTCGCTGCCTTCGAACAGTTTCGGACTTTCGCCATTATTCAGCTGGGTGTTGAGGTGGAAAGCGACGCTCGCCATGCTGCCTTTGTGGCCTTCGCGCGGCCCGTAGACGTTGAAGTAGCGGAAGCCGACGATCTGCGAATTGGCTTCCGGCAGGATCTGACGAACGTATTCATCGAACAGGAATTTGGAGTAGCCGTAGACGTTTAGCGGCTGCTCATACTCGCGAGACTCGATGAAATCGCTGGTGCGTCCACCGTAGGTGGCCGCCGAAGAGGCGTACAGGAACGGAATTTCGCGCTCCAGGCAGTAGTGCAGCAGCTCTTTGGAGTACTGATAGTTGTTGTCCATCATGTACTTGCCGTCCCACTCCGTGGTGGAAGAGCACGCGCCTTCGTGGAAGATAGCGTCAATGTCGCCGAACTCTTCGCCTGCCATAATCTGGATCAGAAAGTCTTCTTTATCCATGTAGTCAGCGATGTTCAGGTCAACCAGGTTCACAAACTTGGTGCCGTCTTTCAGATTGTCGACAACCAGAATGTCGGTAATGCCCTTGTCATTCAGCGCTTTAACGATGTTGCTGCCGATAAAGCCTGCGCCGCCGGTTACGATGATCATAACTGTACCTTTGAAGTTGAGAGCCCGGAGACAATCCGGACATGAATGCTCATATCATATCACCACATGAGCAAGCCTACAGCCATTCGCAGAATAAGGTGCTGGGCTGACGTGATTTATGCTGCAAATAATTCATTCAGGCATGCATCATCTCGTATCAGCGTATAGCTTTGGGTAATATGTGCCAAATTTTGCCGAATCTGGAGAGTTGCAATGCGTGGTGATTTCTACAAACAGTTAACTAGCAATCTGGAGACCGCTCGGGCCGAAGGCTTGTTTAAAGAAGAGCGCATCATCACCTCGGCGCAGCAGGCGGACATTACCGTCGGCGACAGCCACGTGATTAACTTCTGCGCCAATAACTACCTGGGTCTGGCCAACCACCCGGCGCTGATCGACGCGGCGAAGGCCGGTATGGACAGCCACGGCTTCGGGATGGCCTCGGTACGCTTCATCTGCGGCACCCAGGATACGCACAAGCAGCTGGAGAAGAAGCTGGCGGATTTCCTCGGTATGGAAGACGCGATCCTCTACTCCTCCTGCTTTGACGCCAACGGCGGCCTGTTTGAAACGCTGCTCGGCCCGGAAGACGCCATTATCTCCGACGCCCTGAACCATGCCTCGATCATCGACGGCGTGCGCCTGTGTAAAGCAAAGCGCTTCCGCTATGCCAACAACGATATGCAGGAACTGGAAGCGCGTCTGAAAGAAGCCCGCGACGCTGGCGCGCGTCACGTGCTGATCGCCACCGACGGCGTCTTCTCGATGGACGGTGTGATCGCCAACCTGAAAGGCGTTTGCGACCTGGCGGATAAATACGATGCGCTGGTGATGGTCGATGACTCCCACGCCGTCGGCTTCGTCGGCGAAAACGGTCGCGGCTCCCACGAATACTGCGATGTGATGGGGCGCGTCGACATCATCACCGGCACGCTGGGTAAAGCGCTGGGCGGCGCCTCCGGCGGCTACACCGCCGCACGCAAAGAGGTGGTCGAGTGGCTGCGCCAGCGTTCCCGTCCGTATCTGTTCTCCAACTCTCTGGCGCCGGCCATCGTGGCCGCCTCCATCAAAGTGCTGGAGATGGTCGAAGAGGGCGCAGACCTGCGCGATCGCCTGTGGGCCAACGCGCGTCTGTTCCGTGAAAAAATGACTGCGGCAGGCTTCACCCTGGCGGGTGCCGACCACGCCATCATTCCGGTGATGCTGGGTGAAGCGGTGGTGGCGCAGAACTTTGCCCGCGAACTGCAGAAAGAAGGGATCTATGTCACCGGCTTCTTCTATCCGGTGGTACCGAAAGGCCAGGCGCGTATTCGCACCCAGATGTCGGCGGCGCATACCCCTGAACAAATTGAGCGTGCGGTGGAAGCCTTTACCCGCATCGGCAAACAACTGGGCGTCATCGCCTAATAAGGGTGTGAGATGAAAGCGTTATCCAAACTGAAAGCGGAAGAAGGCATCTGGATGACCGACGTACCGGAACCGGAAGTCGGCCATAACGATCTGCTGATTAAAATCCGCAAGACCGCCATTTGCGGGACCGACGTGCACATCTACAACTGGGATGAGTGGTCGCAGAAGACCATTCCGGTGCCGATGGTGGTCGGGCACGAATATGTCGGCGAAGTGGTGGGGATTGGCCAGGAAGTGCGCGGCTTTAAGATTGGCGACCGCGTCTCCGGCGAAGGGCATATCACCTGCGGTCACTGCCGTAACTGCCGCGCGGGCCGTACCCACCTGTGCCGCAACACCATCGGCGTGGGCGTCAACCGCCCGGGCTGCTTTGCCGAGTATCTGGTGATCCCGGCCTTTAACGCCTTTAAAATTCCCGACAATATCTCTGATGACCTGGCGTCCATCTTCGACCCATTCGGCAACGCCGTGCACACCGCGCTCTCCTTCGATCTGGTAGGGGAAGACGTGCTGGTCTCCGGCGCCGGTCCGATCGGCGTGATGGCGGCGGCGGTGGCGAAACACGTCGGCGCGCGTAACGTGGTGATCACTGACGTTAACGAGTACCGTCTCGAGCTGGCGCGCAAAATGGGCGTCACCCGCGCGGTGAACGTGGCGAAAGAGAACCTCAACGACGTGATGGCCGAGCTGGGGATGACCGAAGGTTTCGACGTGGGTCTGGAGATGTCCGGCGCGCCGCCGGCGTTCCGCAGCATGCTGGATACCATGAACCACGGCGGCCGTATCGCGATGCTGGGTATCCCGCCGTCGGATATGTCCATCGACTGGACCAAGGTCATCTTCAAGGGGCTGTTTATCAAAGGGATCTATGGTCGCGAAATGTTCGAAACCTGGTACAAGATGGCGGCGTTGATCCAGTCTGGCCTGGATCTTTCGCCGATCATCACCCACCGCTTCGGCATTGACGACTTCCAGAAGGGCTTTGACGCCATGCGCTCTGGTCAGTCCGGCAAAGTGGTTCTGAGCTGGGAATAACGCCTCCGGTCTGTTGTAAACATCAGCAAAAAAGGCGCCTGCGGGCGCCTTAATTTAGATTTGGATAACATTTTTAGCCTGCTTAATATCAAGCGCACAATTTCTACATCGATTTTACGGTTATTCGCTTATACAGTGTGTTTAGTCGCGGTTTAACTTCGAAACGATCATGCTTAAACTCTCCGTATGCTTACTGACCTGTAACTCTGCACGTCTGCTCATGGAGGTGCTGCCCCCGCTGCTGAAGGTGGCTGATGAGTGTATTGTCGTCGACTCCGGTAGCACCGACGAAACGGTCTATATTTGTCAGCAGTTTGGTCTCACCGTCCATCATCATGCCTATAAAGCCCACGGCGCGCAGATGAACTATGCCATCGGGCTGGCCAGCCATGACTGGGTGCTGTGCATGGACAGCGATGAAATTCTTGATAACGACGTCGTGGCGGCCATTCAGGCGCTAAAAGCGGGGGAGGAACCTGACCCAGCCTGCGCCTGGCGTTTGCCGCGCTACTGGTTTGTCCTCGGCACGCAGGTGCGGACGATCTACCCTATTTCCTCGCCGGATTACCCGGTGCGCCTCTTTAACCGCCAGCAGGCGCGGTTTAACGACCGGCCGGTGGATGACCAGGTGGTCGGACACGCGCGCTCCGTCAGGCTGCCGGGCTTTGTACGCCATGACACCTTTTATTCGCTGCATGAAGTGTTTAATAAGCTGAACAGCTATACCACCCGGCTGGTGAAGCACCAGCAGATCACACCTTCGCTGACGCGGGGGATCGTCAGCGCCATTGGCGCTTTCTTTAAGTGGTATCTGTTCAGCGGGGCGTGGCGCTATGGCAAAGTCGGCGTGGTCACCGGCCTGTACGCCACGTTTTACAGCTTTCTCAAATATTTTAAGGCGTGGTACGCCCACGAAGATAGCCAGGCGCCCGTCGCGCAAAAGCGAACGGACCCCTGAGTGGTCTAGCTGCCGGGATTGTCCCAGCCCTGCCATTTGAGGCGATAGTACTGGACCAGCGCGCTCTGGCTGATGCTGTCGCTGAGGATAGTGAAGAAGCGGCTGGCGTTCACGGGCTCCAGCGGGCGCTTCGGCTTGCAATACTTCACGCCGTGGAACGGATTACGCGGCTTCTGCTGCTGCGGCGTTTGTTGCGCAGGCGGCTGAGCGTAGTTTGGCGTCGAGTTGTCGACCTGCGGCTCGTTGAGCAGGCTGCTCGGGCGCACCAGCGTGATATCCGGCGGCAGGTTATAGACCATCTGCTGCAGCACCCGCACCGTCGTCGGATGGGGATGGCCAATGGCTATCGCCGAACCGTTACGCCGCGCCAGGGCGATGGCGCGGTTGAACTGAGTGCGGATATCGGCTTCATTCTGCGTATCGTCCAGAAACACCTTACGCTTAATCACCTTCACCCCGGTGCCCTGCGCGGCGCGCATGGCCTGGGTATTGCCGATGGTCACGCTGTCGAGAAAATAGAGATTGTAGCGCTCCAGGGCCTGCATCACCTTCTGCATGCCAAACAGGTTGGAGGTCATCGCGCTGCCCATATGGTTATTCAGCCCGACGGCGTAGGGGACTTTGCCATAGGCCTCGCGGATGATGCGCTCGATCTCCTCGCTGCTCATTTCGGGACGCAGGGTGTCTTTTTCCAGCGGCTGTTTGCTGAGCGGCGCCATCGGCAGGTGGATGAGCACTTCATGGCCCAGATTATGCGCTTTCGTGGCCATTTCCCGGGCGTGCGGCGCGTTCGGCAGCACGGCGACGGAGATAGTGGACGGCAGCGCCAGCACCTGATTTTCGGTCTGCGGGCGGTAGCCAAAATCGTCAATAACGATGGAGAGTTTGCCAGCGAACGCTGGCGCCGCCAGAGCCAGCGAACCGGCTACGGCAAGAGCAATTGCGCGAAATTGAAGCAAAACTTATCTTCCCAACCACGGCTGTGGATTGACCGCCTGACCCTGGCGGCGAATTTCGAAATAGAGCGACGGACGGCCCTGACCGCCGCTGCTGCCTACGAGCGCGATAGGCTGACCGGCACGCACCTGCGTACCGACGCTGACCAGCGCGCTTTGGTTATAGCCATACAGGCTCATGTCGCCTTTGCCATGCTCGACCACCACCACCAGACCATAGCCCTGCAGCCAGTCGGCCAGAATGACCCGACCATCGGCAATCGCTCTGACTTCGGTGCCTTCAGACGCGGCGATAACCATCCCTTTCCAACGTAGTTCACCTTGCAGCTGTTCGCCATATCGATGAAGGAGCGGACCGCGAACCGGCCAGAACGCCTGACCGCGCGGCGAGCCCAGCCCACCGGTGCGTGACATCAGCGAACGCTCGCTTTCCGTTGGTTTATAGGTGGTGCCTTTGCGCGATGCTTCCTGCTGGCGGTCGCGCACCGCCTGCGCATCGCGAGCTTCCCGATCGGCACGGGCTTTGGCGGCAGCCTCCGCCTGGGCGATACGACCGCGTAGGCGCGATTCGTTAGCCCGCAATTCACTTAACTGTTGCTGACCCCGCTGAATGGAGGACTCCAGGCCGGAAAGGGTCTTTTTCCGTTCGTTACGCGCCTGCTCCAGCTTCGCCTGCTGGGCTTTTTGCTCGTAGACCAGCGTCTGCTGCTGGCTCTGCTTCTCTTCGAGCATCGACTTTTGCACCGCCATCTCTTCGCGCGTTTTCTTCAGTTCCGCGATGGTTTCCTGGCGGGCCTGGTTGAAATAGCTGAAATAGACCTGCATCCGCTGATTGCGCTGACCCTCTTCACCGCTCAGCACCATCTGGATGCCGGTATGCGGCCCCTGGCGGAACGCCGCGTCAAGCTGCGCGGCGAGGTTACGCTCCTGAGACGCGCGCTGGCGCTCCAGCTTCGCGAGAGAAGCGTTCATCTCGTCAATCTGCTTATTGAGCTGGTTCAGGCTGTCCTGGGTTTCGCGAAGTTTGCGGGCCGCGGCGGCGATCGCCTCTTCCTGCGCTTTGAGCTGGGCGAGCAGGCTTGCGCGCTGCTGCTGCTGTTGCTTAATCGCCCGCTGCCTGGCGGCGATGTCGGCCTGGATGGACTTTAGCTGATCGCGATCGTCGGCGTGCGCAGATGACGCGCACAGTAATACGCCAGCGCTGAGCGCGCTGGCGTAAAGGACGGATCGAACTGCCGTTGCGATCCATGTAGTTGAATACGTCGCCTTTCCCCTCATGGGGAAGGATTATTCCACGATGAACAGCGGCTTGCCAGTCATCTCTTGCGGGATTTCCATTCCCATCAGCGACAGCATGGTCGGGGCGATGTCGGAAAGTTTGCCGCCATTGACCGCTTTAACCGCTTTGTTACCGACGTAGATCAGCGGAACCGGCAGGTTGGTGTGGGCGGTGTGCGCCTGGCCGGTGGCCGGGTCGCGCATCTGTTCGGCGTTACCGTGGTCGGCGGTGATCAGCAGCTGGCCGCCAACGGATTCCACCGCCTGAGCCACCTGATCGATACAGTGATCCAGCGCTTCAACGGCTTTCACTGCCGCTTCCATCACGCCGGTATGGCCAACCATATCGCCGTTCGGGTAGTTACAGATGATGGTGTCGTACTGGCCGCCTTTGATGGCCGCGACCAGTTTTTCGGTCAGCTCGGCGGAGCTCATTTCCGGCTGCAGATCGTAGGTCGCCACTTTCGGCGAGTTAATCAGAATCCGCTCTTCGCCTTTGAACGGCTCTTCTACGCCGCCGTTGAAGAAGAAGGTGACGTGGGCGTATTTCTCGGTTTCGGAGATGCGCAGCTGGGTTTTATCGTGCTTCGCCATCCACTCGCCGAAGGTATTGGCCAGCGAGGCGGGCGGGTAGGCGCAGGCCACTTTGATGTCGGCGGCATATTCGGTGAGCATCACGAAGTCGAGGTTAACCACTTTCTTACGCGCAAAGCCGTCGAAGTCGGCGTTGACGAAGGCGCGGGTGATTTCGCGTGCGCGGTCAGCACGGAAGTTCATGAAGATCAGCGCATCGCCATCTTCCATCGCGGCATCGGCCTGGCCGGCGGCGCGGATCACGGTCGCTTTCACGAACTCGTCGTTTTCGTCACGGGCGTAGGCAGCCTGCAGGCCGGCGACGGCGGTATCGGCCTGGAATTCGCCTTTCGCCAGCGTCATCAGATCGTAAGCCTGCTCAACGCGATCCCAGCGGTTGTCGCGGTCCATGGCGTAGTAGCGGCCAATGAGCGACGCGATGCGGCCCTTGCCCAGCGCGGCAAATTTGGCTTCGAATTTTGCCAGCGTTTTTTCCGCGCTGCGCGGTGGGGTGTCACGACCGTCGAGGAAAGCGTGCAGGTAGATCTTCTCTGCGCCGCGCTCTGCCGCCAGCTCCACCATCGCCATGATGTGATCTTCATGGCTGTGAACGCCGCCCGGCGACATCAGACCCATGATATGTACCGCTTTACACGCGGCAACCGCTTTATCGACCGCGGCGGTCAGTACCGGATTGGCGAAGAAGGTGCGTTCTTTAATTTCCACATCGAGACGGGTCAGGTCCTGATAGACGATACGACCGGCGCCCAGGTTGACGTGGCCCACTTCGGAGTTCCCCATCTGACGGTCCGGCAGGCCAACTTCCAGGCCGGATGCATCGATCAGGGTATGCGGACGTTTGGCCCAAAGGGCGTCCATTACCGGCGTTTTAGCGCTGTAAATGGCGTTATCCTGTTGGTCTTCGCGATAGCCGTAGCCATCCAGAATCACCAGTACCATAGGTTTTTTAGTAACCGACATTGCGACAACCTCATACTCAAAGACAGAAATTTTGCGTAATTTTACTACAGCTGAATCGTTTAAATCCCCGTGAAAGATCAAAGAAAGGGAGCGGCCGGGCCGCGGCGCGTCAGCGAGAACGGCTTTTTTTCGCCGCCGCCCGCAGAAAATACATTACATCGCGCTCACTGGCTGTAATTGCCGCAAGGCACAGGTATACTCCTTTCCTGGTTTTTTTCTCACTTAGTCGGGAGTTGTAACCCCCCATGCAAGAAATTATGCAATTCATCGGCCGTCACCCTGTTCTGAGCATCGCGTGGATCGCGCTGCTGGGGGCGGTGCTGTTCACCACCTTCAAGGGCCTGATGTCGAAAGTTAAAGTCATCACCCGTGGTGAAGCGACGCGTCTTATCAATAAAGAAGACGCGGTGGTGGTCGACCTGCGTCAGCGTGACGATTTCCGTAAAGGCCATATTGCCGGCGCCATCAACCTGCTGCCCAGCGATATCAAAGCGAATAACGTCGGCGAGTTGGAAAAACACAAATCGCAACCCATTATTGTGGTAGACGGTTCCGGCATGCAGGCGCAAGAGCCAGCCAGCGCGCTGAACAAAGCCGGGTTTGAAAAAGTCTTTGTACTGAAAGAGGGCATTGCTGGCTGGAGCGGCGAAAACCTCCCTCTGGTACGCGGCAAATAACTTACCTCGCGTGGTGATGCCGCCGCGTTTTCCCCTTCGCGCCTGACGTGAGGGGAACACGGGCTGCGGCGTAAAACCCTCAGGGTAATAACAGGAGTGAAGTCATGGCCAATATTGAGATCTACACCAAAGCGACCTGCCCGTTCTGCATCCGCGCGAAAGCGCTGCTGAATAGCAAAGGCGTAACGTTCCATGAGTTGCCGATCGATGGCGATGCCGCGAAGCGTGAGGAGATGATCCAGCGCAGCGGACGGACGACGGTTCCGCAGATTTTTATTGATGCGCAGCACATTGGCGGCTGTGACGACTTGTATGCGCTTGATTCACGTGGTGGACTTGATCCCCTCTTGCGCTAATTTTTGCGCGCTTTCCCTGCCGGAAGCGCGTATTTAAGGACAACACGAAAGGGTTTTACTATGTCAGAACAAAACAGCACCGAAATGACCTTCCAGATCCAGCGTATCTATACCAAAGATATCTCTTTTGAAGCGCCGAACGCGCCGCAAGTTTTCCAGAAAGACTGGCAGCCGGAAGTTAAACTTGATCTGGATACCGCCTCCACCCAGCTGGCTGAAGGCGTTTATGAAGTGGTGCTGCGTGTAACCGTGACCGCTGCGCTGGGCGAAGAGACCGCGTTCCTCTGCGAAGTACAGCAGGGCGGTATTTTCTCCATCGACGGCATCGAAGGCACCCAGATGGCGCACTGCCTTGGCGCATACTGCCCGAACATTCTGTTCCCGTACGCGCGCGAGTGCATCACCAGCCTGGTTTCCCGCGGTACCTTCCCGCAACTTAACCTTGCGCCAGTGAACTTCGATGCGCTGTTTATGAACTATCTGCAGCAGCAGGCTGGCGAAGGTGCAGAACAACATCAGGATGCCTGATGAACGCACTTAATGCTGCAATGACTGTGATCGGTGCCGGCTCTTACGGCACCGCTCTTGCCATCACCCTGGCAAGAAATGGCCACCACGTTGTGCTCTGGGGCCATGACCCGAAACATATCGCGACGCTGCAACACGATCGCTGCAACGCCGCGTTCCTTCCCGATGTGCCTTTCCCGGATACGCTGCATCTTGAAAGCGACCTGGCCACCGCCCTGGCCGCCAGCCGCGATATTTTGGTGGTGGTGCCAAGCCATGTGTTTGGTCAGGTGTTACGCCAGATTAAACCGCTGATGCGTCCTGACGCGCGTCTGGTATGGGCGACCAAAGGTCTCGAGGCTGAAACCGGTCGTCTGCTGCAGGACGTGGCGCGTGAAGCGCTGGGCGATGATATCCCGCTGGCGGTGATCTCCGGGCCAACCTTTGCCAAAGAGCTGGCCGCCGGCCTGCCGACGGCGATTTCGCTGGCGGCGACGGATCCGCAGTTTGCCGAGGATCTCCAGCACCTGCTGCACTGCGGCAAGAGCTTCCGCGTCTACATCAATCCGGACTTTATCGGCGTCCAGCTCGGCGGCGCGGTGAAAAACGTCATCGCCATCGGGGCGGGGATGTCGGACGGCATCGGCTTCGGCGCCAATGCGCGGACGGCGCTGATTACCCGTGGCCTGGTGGAAATGTCTCGCCTTGGCGCGGCGCTGGGCGCCGACCCGGAAACCTTTATGGGCATGGCCGGCCTCGGTGACCTGGTGCTCACCTGCACCGACAACCAGTCCCGTAACCGTCGCTTCGGCATGATGCTTGGCCAGGGGATGGACGTGCAAAGCGCCCAGGAAAAGATTGGCCAGGTGGTTGAAGGCTACCGCAATACCAAGGAAGTTCGCGTTCTGGCACAGCGTTTAGGTGTCGAAATGCCAATAACCGAGGAAATTTATCAGGTATTGTATTGCGGAAAAATTGCGCGCGAGGCAGCATTGACCTTATTGGGTCGCGCCCGCAAGGACGAGCGCAGCAGCAATTAGCTTTCCTTTGTCACCTGAATGACCCTGCCAGCGCAGAACTGGCAGGTCATTACCATATCGCCTGGAGTATGCAATGCCGTGTGAAGAACTGGATATCGTCTGGAATAATATTAAAGCCGAAGCCCGGGCTCTGGCGGACTGTGAGCCAATGCTCGCCAGTTTTTACCACGCAACGCTACTCAAGCATGAAAATCTGGGCAGCGCGCTGAGCTATATGCTGGCCAACAAGCTGGCTTCCCCGATTATGCCGGCTATCGCCATTCGCGAAGTGGTGGAAGAAGCCTACGCCGCCGACCCGGAAATGATCGCCTCGGCGGCCTGCGATATTCAGGCGGTGCGCACGCGTGACCCGGCGGTGGATAAATACTCGACGCCGTTGCTCTATCTGAAGGGTTTCCATGCCCTGCAGGCCTATCGTATCGGTCACTGGCTGTGGACTCAGGGCCGGCGTGCGCTGGCGATTTTCCTGCAAAACCAGGTGTCCGTCTCTTTCCAGGTGGATATCCACCCGGCGGCGAAAATCGGCCGCGGGATTATGCTCGACCACGCCACCGGTATTGTGGTTGGTGAAACGGCGGTGATTGAGGATGACGTCTCTATTCTGCAGTCGGTCACCCTCGGCGGTACCGGTAAAACCAGCGGCGACCGTCACCCGAAAATTCGCGAAGGCGTGATGATTGGCGCCGGGGCGAAAATCCTCGGCAATATCGAAGTCGGGCGTGGGGCGAAGATTGGCGCCGGTTCGGTGGTATTGCAGCCGGTTCCGCCGCACACCACCGCCGCAGGCGTGCCGGCGCGTATCGTCGGCAAGCCGGAGAGCGACAAGCCGGCGATGGATATGGATCAGCATTTCAACGGCATCCACCACACTTTCGAGTACGGCGACGGGATTTAACGTCTTGCCCGGTGGCGCTGCGCTTACCGGGCCTACGATCTCTGCCCGCCAGCATGTCGCCCGGATAAGGCGCGGTGCGCCGCCATCCGGGAAGGGGTCAGTTAGCTGCGCAGCACGGCGCCTGGATACCCCAGCTGCCGCCAGGCCTCGTACACCACCACCGACACCGCGTTTGACAGGTTCATGCTGCGGCTGTCCGGCATCATCGGAATCCGAATTTTCTGCTCCGGCGGCAGGGCATCAAGGATGCTGGCCGGCAGACCGCGGGTTTCCGGACCAAACATCAAGAAATCGCCATCCTGATAGCTCACCGCGCTGTGCGCCGGCGTACCTTTGGTGGTCAGGGCGAACAGACGCTGCGGCTGCGCGCTGGCGATAAACGCCGCGTAATCGGCGTGGCGCTGCACGGCGGTGAACTCGTGATAGTCCAGTCCGGCGCGTCTCAGGCGCTTATCGTCCCAGGTGAAGCCCATGGGCTCAATGATATGCAGACTGAAGCCCGTGTTGGCGCACAGGCGGATAATATTCCCGGTGTTCGGCGGGATCTCTGGTTCGAATAACACGATGTTCAGCATACTGCCCCCTTAATTGCGGGGGGCAGAATAGCAGATATTTGGTCAACCCTCACCCGGCCCTCTCCCTGAGGGTGAGGGGGGAGAGCATAACGGCGCAGCTTATGCCGCGTTATGCTGCTTCAGCGCATCGAAGGTCTGCAGCGCCTCCGCGTTCTGCACCAGCGAATCACGGCTAATGTCCGCGATGGTTTTTGCGCCGGTCAGGGTCATCGCCACCTTCATCTCTTTCTCGATCAGATTCAGCAGATTCGCCACCCCCTGCTTGCCATGGGTCGCCAGGGCGTACAGGTAAGCGCGGCCCAGCAGTACGCTGTCGGCGCCCAGGGCGATCATTCGCACGACGTCGAGACCGTTGCGGATGCCGCTGTCGGCAAGAATGGTAATGTCACCTTTCACCGCGTCGGCAATCGCCGGCAGGGCGCGGGCGGAGGAGAGCACGCCGTCAAGCTGGCGGCCGCCGTGGTTGGAGACCACAATGCCGTCGGCGCCGAAGCGCACCGCGTCGCGGGCGTCCTCCGGGTCGAGGATCCCTTTGATCACCATCGGTCCGTCCCAGAAATCACGGATCCACTCGAGGTCTTTCCATGAAATCGACGGATCGAAGTTATTCGCCAGCCAGCCGATGTAATCCTCCAGGCCGGTCGGCTGGCCGAGATAGGCGGAGATATTCCCCAGATCGTGCGGACGGCCGTTGAGGCCAACGTCCCATGCCCACTGCGGATGGGTGACCGCCTGCCAGTAGCGGCGCAGGGCGGCGTTCGGGCCGCTCATGCCGGAATGGGCGTCGCGGTAGCGGGCGCCGGGAGTCGGCATATCGACGGTAAAGACCAGCGTTGAACAACCCGCCGCCTTCGCGCGCTCTAGCGCATTACGCATAAAGCCGCGGTCGCGCAGAACATACAGCTGGAACCACATCGGCCGCATGATGGTCGGGGCGACCTCTTCGATCGGACAGACGGAAACGGTGGAGAGGGTAAACGGAATGCCTTTGTCATCCGCTGCGCCGGCGGCCTGCACTTCGCCGCGGCGGGCGTACATTCCGCACAGCCCCACCGGCGCCAGCGCCGTCGGCATCGCCAGCTTCTCGTTGAAGAGGGTGGTCTCGAGGCTCAGGTCCGACATATTGCGCAGAATACGCTGGCGCAGCGCCACGTCGGAAAGGTCCTCGACGTTGCGGCGCAGGGTATGTTCGGCGTAAGCCCCGCCGTCGATATAGTGGAACAGGAACGGCGGCAGGATACGCTGGGCGGCGGCGCGATAGTCGCTGGCGGCGGAAATAATCATCACGAATTCTCCCTGGAATTATCAATAGCATCGCCGGGCAGGCGGGTAATTCGCGCCTGGCGGGCCTGGTCTTCATCAAAACGTTTAATGGTGGCGTGGACAAAACCTAAGTGGGCCATCATCGCCTGGCGCGCCGCCTCGGCGTCGCCGGCGACAATCGCCTCCATGACGGCCTGGTGCTGTTCGGTCAGGCGGGCAAAAACCGGCGGCACCAGATACATCCGCTGACGGCTCTGCTTGACGGAGGAGTGCAGCAGGTCGAAAAAGCCGCGCATGGTTTGCAGGAGCACCACGTTATGCGAGGCTTCGGCGATGGCCAGATGAAAGCGGACGTCCGCCTGCGAGGCGATATCCGGGTCTTCGCTCTGGGTCGCTTCAAAGCACAGGCGAATTTTTTCTTTATCGGCGTCGGTGGCCCGCATCGCCGCGTGCCACGCGGTGCTGGCTTCGATGGCGTGGCGGGCCTCGAGGATGTCGAAGCTGTAGTCAGGGTCATCGGCCAGCAGCGTCTTCAGCGGCTGGACGATGTTTTGCTCCGACCACGGCTCATGCTGAAAGCGGACGAAAGTGCCGCCGCCGCGACGGCTCAGCAGCACCCCTTCATTGACCAGCATCGCCAGCGCTTCGCGCAGGGAATTGCGCGAGACGCCGAGCTGAGCGGCGAGCTGGCGCTCGGCGGGCAGTCGCATGCCCGCCTCCAGCTGTTGTTCTTCAATCAGCGCCCGGACGCGACGCGCCACGTCGTCGGCCAGGCGTTTAGGCATCACTATCACGGTATCATCCAGGTTAAAACGTAGGCCTGCAGCGTAGTGATCAGGCCCACCATGCAGGTGAAGATCAGGCTGTGTTTGACGGTAAAGCGGAACAGATCCGACTCTTTACCCACCAGGCCTACCGCGGCGCAGGCGATGGCGATCGACTGCGGGGAAATCATCTTGCCGGTGACGCCGCCGGTGGTATTGGCCGCGACCAGCAGGATATCGGAGACGCCAATCTGCTGCGCCGCCGTTGCCTGCAGCGCGGCGAACAGGGCGTTAGACGAGGTGTCCGAACCGGTCAGGAATACCCCCAGCCAGCCCAGGAACGGCGAGAAGAAGGTAAACGCGTGGCCGGTATGGGCCAGCGCCAGGGCCAGGGTCGACGACAGCCCGGAGTAGTTGGAGATAAAGGCGAACGCCAGCACCATGCCGATAGAGTAGATCGGCAGCGCCAGGTCCTTCAGCGTTCCGGCGAAGGTGGTCAGCGCGTCTTTCGGCTTCATGCGCAGCCAGACGATGGACAGCAGGGCGGCGAACAGAATGGCGGTGCCGGTTGCCGACAGCCAGTCAAACTTATAGATGGCGGCGTAAGGCGTCGCGGCGCTGACCACCGGCGGCATGCGGGCGACCATTTTGTCGAGGAACGGCACCGAAATATTGATGACGAAGTCATACATCGCGCCGCCCGGTGCGAACAGCGCTTTGAACGGCGGCACGCTCCACAGGGTCACGGTGGCGGTCAGGAACAGGAACGGCGACCAGGCGCGGATCACTTGTCCCGCGGTGTAGCGCGTGCGGGCCAGCGTCATATCCACCTGCGAGGCGCCGATATCGCCAAAGCGGAAGATGCGCACCGGCTGCCAGCGTTTGAGGAACAGGGTCAGGCAGACCAGGGAGACCAGCGATGAGATGATGTCCGGCAGCTCCGGGCCAAGGAAGTTAGAGCTGAGGTACTGGGCGATAGCAAACGAGCCGCCTGCGACCATCACCGCCGGCCACGTCTCTTTGATGCCCCGCCAGCCGTCCATAATCGCCATGATCCAGAACAGCACGATAATGGTCAGGAACGGCAGCTGGCGGCCCACCATCTGGCCGATGGCGAAGCTGTCGATACCGGTCACCTGACCGGCCACCAGGATCGGGATGCCCATCGCGCCGAAGGCCACCGGCGCGGTGTTGACGATCAGGCACAGGCCTGCGGCATACAGCGGGTTAAACCCGAGGCCGACCAGCAGCGCCGCGGTAATCGCCACCGGCGCGCCAAATCCCGCCGCCCCTTCGAGAAAGGCGCCGAACGAGAAGCCGACGATCAGCATCTGCAGGCGCTGGTCAGGCGTAATCGACAGGATCGACGAGCGGATAATGTCGAACTGTCCGGTCTTCACCGAGATTTTATAGACGAAGACTGCGGCAATAATAATCCAGGCGATGGGCCACAGTCCGTAGAAGAAGCCATACACCACCGAGGCCAGGGCGCGGTCCACCGGCATTTTATAGAACAGCAATGCGACGGCCAGGGCGATCGCAACGGTCCAGGTAGCGGCGAGATAGCCTTTCAGTTTGAGCTTTATCAGCGCAAAAAAGAAAAACAGAATCGGTAGCGATGCGATAAGACTGGATAACCAGATATTACCGGCGGGATCGTAGTTTTGTTGCCAGAGATTCATGCAGGGTCTCCATCGGGCCGCCAGGACGGGTGGGCTGAGTCTGCGCTCTTTGCCGACCCGTCGTAGGTAAAATTGGCCCGGCCAATTAGGGATAGCAGGGTTGATGACAACGAATGGTTAACCAGATGTTACTCTTAGGCAACGGGTTTGTGATGTATTTTGATGGATTTGTGAACTGCCGGGGGTAGATAAAATTATTGGTTGGACCAATCGGCCGGAGAGGGAACGAAAAAGAGGGGGGAGGACAGAATAACCCTCTCCGAACGGAGAGGGCTGGGGATCAGAATTCGCTGCGGGCGAAACCGGTCATCTCTTTCAGGCCCATTTCCCGGCCCAGGGCGGTCATCGGATGGACGACCACCAGGCCGCGGACGCTTTTCTTCAGCTTGCCCATATCGGCCTGCTCTTTTTTGGTAATCGCGCGGCGGAACGGCAGGCTCATCAGCTTCTGCGCCTCTTTGCTCAACTTCTGGCTCTGGACGGAACGCAGACGTTCAATCTCCGTTTCCAGAGTGGCTTTTTCTTTCTCCAGCTCCGCGTATTTATCGGCGGCTTCCACCAGCGACAGCTCGGCCTGCTGGTGGCGGATGGCGTCGAGACGATCGCTCAGACGTTTGATTTCATTCTTTTCGACTTCTTTCATGGTGATTTGATCTGTTAATAAAGGGGCTTCATTCGCCTATAGTATGTGCCGTGACCGCTATTGTTGATAGCTATTTATCAAAAATTCGCCGTTTATCGCCGTCAGAATACGATACCTTAATCTGCTAATAATTTGAATTTTATAATTATTCCTTCCGATACCCGCGCTAATTTCATTTCTGTGAAGCCTGTCGGCAGATAAGCACGTTTTCCTTAACCCACGCCGGTGAATTGGCTAATGCTTAATCAGATTATTCCCAAAAGGAGGACGTGATGGCAAAGATCGGCGACGGCGTACCACGTTTAATCGACAAAGCGGTTGATTTTATGGCTTCCAGTCAGGCGTTTATGGAGTATTTGAAAAAGTCTCCGCGGCTGCAGCATGTACCGCGAGATATCCCTCAGGATAAGGAAGCGTTGTTTCTGCAGCGTCTGGAATATTATCGTCAGCTTTACCGGCCGACCTGCGACCAGACGGAGCCGGAATCAGAGCGTTGATTTCTGGAAGGCTTTTTTTAAGCTGATTCGTGAAATCAGCTCAGTCAGGGACAACACCATCGTTGAACGCACCATCTGCTGGTAACGCAGTTTCTGCATTGCCAGCAGTTCGGCGTCGCTGTCATCAAACTGCGGCGTTGGCGGCAGGGCGGCGACGCAGTGCAGTTCGCCGAACGGACCGATAATTTCGTCGTCGGTAAAGCTGTACTCATTGCCGTCGTGATTAAGCTCTTCGCGCAGGGCCATCAGCAGCTCGGCGTCTTCATATTCGGCACGACTTATCACCCCAAGGCCATAAATCAGCTTCAGGCGTACTGAGAGATCGCCGAGCGGCCCGCTGCCCTCCAGCAAGGGCTCGACGGCGTATTTCACCGCGTAGTCGTCTTTACGGAACACCTGAAGCACCAGAATATTGACCGCTTCCGTTAACAGCTCGACGGTGGCGATCAGGAAGCTTCGTACGGTTTTGCCAGCATTCAGACGCTCAAGCACACGGTTTTCAAATGCTTGTGTTTCTTCCATCATTGCCTGCATATCTGACAGGAGTCGTAATGGGCGCGACGTCGGCCGCGCCAGGTTGTGCATCATTTTACCGCGTTGTAGTCGTTAACGGCCTCCGCGACGACATCGCTTGCCGCGTCAAGGCCGGAAATCTGCGCCAGCGCGGCCTGCGGCCCTTTGTCGGCGATCAGTGTCGCCAGCTCCTGCGCCTGCGGATCGTCTTCGCTACGGAAATGCATCGCCGCCGCAATCCCTTTCACCAGATTGCGGTGCGGCAGGCCGTATTCCAGCGTACCCAGCAGCGGCTTAATTAAACGGTCGCCGGCGCTCAGTTTGCGCAGCGGCTGACGGCCAACGCGCTCGACATCGTCTTTCAGGTACGGGTTCTCGAAACGGCCAAGAATTTTCTGGATATAAGCCGCGTGCTTCTGCGGGTCAAAGGCGTAGCGTTTGATCAGCACCGCGCCGCTCTCCTCCATCGCGCCCTGCACGACGGCCCGAATTTTCTCGTCGAGTATCGCGTCGCGAATCGTCTGGTGGCCCGCCAGTTTTCCGAGGTAGGCGGTTATAGCATGCCCGGTGTTCAAGGTGAAGAGCTTGCGTTCGACAAATGCCATCAGGTTATCAGTTAATTCCATTCCCGGGATGGTCGGCAGTTCGCCCTTGAACTGGGTTTTATCGACGATCCATTCGCTGAAGGTTTCCACGGTGACTTCCAGCGGGTCATGGGTAGCGGACGCCGATGGCGGCACAATACGGTCAACGGCGGAGTCGACGAAGCCGATATGGGTTTCCACCCAGCCCTTATCTTCCTCCGCCAGGGCGTTAAATACGTGGCCTTTTAACTGCGTGGTGCCGCGCACCATGTTTTCGCAGGCGATAATGTTCAGCGGGCGTTCGGTGCCCTGCGCCTTGCGCTTCGCCAGCCCTTTGGCGATGGCCGGGGCGATGCGCTCAAGAACGACGGGACCGACGGCGGTGGTCACCAGGTCGACGCTGGCGATCAACTCCACTACCTCGTCGCCAATGCTGCTGACGGCATTCACGCCGGAGACGGTATCCACCTGCTCATTTTCGCCAACGACGTGAACCTGGTAGCTATGACGGGCATTCAGGGCATCAAGTACGGTCTGATTGACATCGGCAAACGTCAGGTCGATGCCCGCGTCGGCCAGCAGTTTACCGATAAAGCCACGTCCGATATTACCTGCGCCAAAATGTAATGCTTTCATAGTATTAACCTTCAATTAATGTTTTTACCTGAGAGGGCTGGGGTGAGGCTTTTTCCCTCACCCCAACCCTCTCCCAAAGGAGAGGGTTGGATAGCGCTGATTATTTATTCAGCAACGCCAGCACGTCGTCGACGCTGGTAGTTTTCGCCAGGCGCTCAATCACCGTTTCGTCATCCAGCGCATTGGTCAGGCTGGTAATCACCTGAATGTGCTCGTTGTTGCGGGCGGCGATGCCGATCACCAGGCGGGCAACATCGTCTTCATCTTCCCCAAAGCGCACCCCTTCCGGGTACTGGCAGAAGACGACGCCGGTTTTCAGCACGCGGTCTTTCGCTTCGATGGTGCCGTGCGGCACCGCGATGGACTCGCCGAGATAGGTCGAGGTCAGTTTTTCGCGGTCCAGCATCGCCTGCACATATTCCGGTTCGACGTAGCCGCCTTTCACCAGCTGCTCGCCGGCGAAGCGAATGGCTTCTTCTTTGGTGGCCGCTTTGCGACCGAGGAAGATGTTATCCGCACCCAGCTTGAACAGGTTTTTGTCCGTATCATCAAAGCTGTCTTTCAGGCTATCGGTGACTTTGACTTCGTTGTCGATGTGGCGCTGGGCCGCCACCAGACGCTCGGTCAGGCTGGTGTACAGACCGCTGTCGAGGAAGTTGGTCAGCGAAATATGCTGCGCCTGCGGTACCTGGCGCATGGCGCGCTCGGTCAGGTCGCGGTGGGTGATCACCAGGTCAACATCCGGCGGCAGGTTATTGATGGCGCTGTTGGTGACCGAGATGTTGCTCAGGCCGGCATCCTGCACTTTCTTGCGCAGTACCCCGGCGCCCATGGCGCTGGAGCCCATCCCGGCGTCGCAGGCGACGATGATTTTACGCACATGGCTCAGGTCGTTGGTGACATTGCCAGCCGCCAGCGGGTTGGCGCCTTTGGATTCCGCTTTCATGTCATGCATACGACGGGTCGCGGCTTCGATATCGTCTTCTTCTTTAACTTTGCTGGTCTTGAGCAGAACCGCAGAGACGACGAAGGAGACCGCCATCGCGGCGATAATGGCTGCGATGTTCGCGAAGTAGGCCCCTTTCGGCGTCATCGCCAGCACCGCCAGGATAGAGCCCGGGGAAGCCGGAGAGACCAGACCGCCGTTGAGGATGGTCAGGGTGAAGACACCGGTCATCCCGCCGAGGATAACGGCCAGGATCAGACGTGGGTTCATCAGCACGTACGGGAAGTAGATTTCATGGATACCCCCCAGGAAGTGGATGATAGCCGCCCCGCCTGCAGACTGTTTAGCGCTGCCGCGGCCAAAGAACATGTACGCCAGCAGAACGCCCATCCCCGGACCCGGGTTAGCTTCAATCAGGAAGAAGATGGATTTACCCAGCTCGTGGGACTGCTGAATACCCAGCGGCGAGAAGATACCGTGGTTGATGGCGTTATTGAGGAACAGGATTTTTGCCGGTTCGACGAAGATAGACGCCAGCGGCAGCATGTCGTGCGCCACCATGAAGTTAACGCCAGCCGCCAGAATTTTCGACAGAACTTCTACCGCCGGGCCGATGCCGAGGAAGGCGAGAATGGCGAGGATCATCCCGATGATGCCGGCGGAGAAGTTATTCACCAGCATTTCAAAACCGGATTTGATCTTACCGTCTACCCAGTTATCGAATTTCTTGATGCAGTAGCCGCCCAGCGGGCCGGCGATCATGGAGCCGAGGAACATCGGCATATCCGCGCCGACGATAACGCCCATGGTGGTGATCGCCCCGACCACGCCGCCACGTTCGCCGCCGACTAATTTACCGCCGGTGTAACCGATCAGCAGCGGCAGCAGGTAGGTGATCATCGGACCGACCAGCTTCGCCAGCGTTTCGTTTGGCAACCACCCTGTCGGAATGAAAAGCGCGGTGATGATACCCCACGCGATAAACGCGCCGATATTCGGCATCACCATATTGCTGAGAAAACGACCAAAGCTTTGCACTTTGATCTTGATATCGGATGACATAAAACACCCCTTCTTCTGTTTTGCGTATCGCGCAGGCTAAAAGCCCGAGGTTTGTTGTTAATGTGGCGGCAGAGGTAGCCGGGCCCTGATTGATAGTGCGAAATCTGGCACTGAATCGTTTAGCTGTCCAGCCAGCGCCCTTAAGTGTGAGTCAGATCACACGAATATAGGGGGCGGAGAGGGTTTTGTAGTGATTGCGATCACATAATAGCTGTGTAAAAAAACAACAGACCGTCGTTTTTGCCACTAATCTGTGTTTTTGTGTGATATTTGTCACAATTTTGTTTCGTGTTTTTGTTGTTTGTTTGTGATTTTGATCACAAAGAATTTCACGGTGGATTTTTGCCGCTGTGATCTCGGCCCGGTTTTGCGGCCAGGGCGAGGCGGCGCTGTAACTAAGCAACCATGTTTGTTAAATAACTTTTTTCCGCCGGATGGCAAAAATGAAAGGGGTGAATTATGCTCAAATCAGCGGTCCGGATATCAGTGGGCCGTGATTAAAATTCATATAAATTATTAGCGTAAAGCCGAGGGAATTATGTTTCTCAATTATTTTGCGCTGGGCGTTCTGATCTTCGTTTTTCTGGTCATTTTTTATGGGATTATCATTATTCACGATATTCCTTATTTAATTGCCAAAAAACGCAACCACCCCCATTCCGATGCTATTCATGTCGCCGGATGGGTCAGTCTTTTTACTCTCCACGTCATCTGGCCGTTTTTATGGATATGGGCCACGCTGTACCGGCCTGAGCGCGGTTGGGGCATGCAGCATAAGGCGAATACGGACCCCGACGAACCTGAAAAAGAGATGGATATACAACAGCTTCGCCAACGACTGAGCGACCTTGAACATCAGGTGGCGGCCATCCAGCGGCCACAGTCCACCGCTGCGGCGGAGAAATAAACTATGGATTTGTTGATCATTTTGACCTACGTGGCCATCGCCTGGTCGATATTTAAAATCTTCAAAATACCGGTTAATAAATGGACGGTTCCCACCGCAGCGCTGGGGGGCATATTTATTGTTAGCGCGCTTATTTTATTAATGAACTATAACCACCCTTACACCTTTCTGGCGCAAAAGGCGGTAATATCTATTCCTATTACGCCGCAGGTGACCGGGGTCGTCAGCAGCGTCACCGACAAAGCGAATCAGCGCGTCGAAAAGGGCGAGGTGTTATTTACCATTGACCCGGCGCGCTACCAGGCGCGGGTCGATCGCCTGCAGGCCGACCTGGTGACAGCGCTGCACAGTATTAACACCCTCAAGGCGCAACTCTCAGAAGCCCAGGCCAACACCACCCGCGTGTCGGCGGAACGCGATCGCTTATACAAGGACTATCAGCGCTACCTGAAAGGGAGCCAGGCGCGGGTGAATCCGTTCTCGGAAAGCGACATCGATAACGCCAGGCAGAATTATCTGGCCCAGGACGCGCTGGTCAAGGCGTCGGTGGCGGAGCAGGCGCAGATCCAGAGCCAGCTGGATAGCATGATCAACGGCGAACAGTCGCAAGTGGCCAGCCTGCGCGCCCAGCTGGCGGAGGCGAAATATAATCTCGATCAGACCACCGTGCGGGCGCCCAGCGATGGGTATATCACTCAGGTGTTGATCCGTCCGGGGACCTACGCCGCCTCGCTGCCGCTGCGGCCGGTGATGGTGTTTATCCCCGAGCAAAAACGGCTGATCGTCGCCCAGTTCAGGCAAAATTCGCTGTTAAGGCTGGAGAAGGGCGACGACGCGGAAGCGGTGTTTAATGCCCTGCCCGGACAGGTGTTCCACGGTAAACTGGTGAGCATTTTACCGGTGGTGCCCGGGGGGACCTATCAGGCGCAGGGGGCGTTGCAGTCGCTGACCGTGACGCCGGGCAGCGATGGCGTACTGGCGACCATCGAGCTCGATCCGAATGCCGAAATTGATGCGCTACCCGATGGCATCTACGCTCAGGTGGCGGTCTACTCCGACCATTTCGCCCACGTTTCGGTGATGCGTAAAGTGCTGCTGCGCATGACCAGCTGGATGCACTACCTCTATCTCGACCATTAATGCGATCGGCGGCAGGTTGAGCGGGAGGCTCACCTGCCTTTTACCTCGCCCTGAGCCATACTCATATCTTTGTTGGCGATAAGGAGCAGGCTATGAAACTGATCGGCAGCTACACCAGTCCCTTTGTGCGCAAAATATCAGTGATCCTGCTGGAAAAGCGCATCCCTTTTGAGTTTGTCAACGAATCCCCCTACAGCGAAAGCAACGGCGTGGCGCGCTATAACCCGCTGGGCAAAGTGCCGGCGCTGGTGACGGATGACGGCGAATGCTGGTTTGACTCCCCGGTTATCGCCCAGTATCTCGAGCTGCTGGGTGTGGCGCCGCCGATGATCCCCGCCGATCCCAGAGCCGCTCTCAGGATGCGCCAGCTAGAGGCGCTGGCGGATGGGGTGATGGAGGCCGCCCAGGCGCTGGTGCGCGAAAAGGCTCGCCCCGCGGCCCAACAGTCAGAGCAAGAGCTGCTCCGCCAGCGGGAGAAAGTGGCGCGCGGCCTCGACAGGCTGGAAGCCTGCGCGGCGGACGGGACGCTGCGCGGCGACGAGGTCAATCTGGCGACCATCTCCACGGCCTGCGCCATCGCCTACCTGAACTTTCGCCGGGTGGCGCCGGGCTGGTGCGCCACCCGGCCGCAGCTGGTGAAGCTGGTGGATGCGCTGTTCCAGCGCGCCAGCTTTGCGCGCACCGAACCGCCGCGGACTTGACCCAGGCAGGTAACAGTTTGCGCAAGGAGGCGTTACAATCGCCGCTGATTGTTGACTCCCTCTCCCGTCGGGAGGGGGGAAAATAACTTACCGCCAGGCCCATTGATGACTACCGAAATTCGTGCGCTTTATACCCGGCTTCCGGCCATTGACCGCTTACTCCGCGACCCCGCTTTTTCCTCCCTGCTGGCGCAGCACGGCCATTCGCAGGTGGTGACGCAGCTGCGCCAGATGCTGGACGAGGCGCGGGAACAGATCCGCCAGTGTCAGACACTGCCTGACTGGAGCCATGACTGGCTGAGCGCCTGCGCGCAGCGGCTGACCGCCAGAAGGCAGAGCGCCCTGCGTCCGGTGTTTAATCTCACCGGTACGGTGCTGCACACCAATCTCGGGCGTGCCATCCAGGCTGAGGCGGCGGTGGAGGCGGTCGCCAGCGCGATGCGCGCACCGGTGACGCTCGAATATGATCTCGACGACGCCGGGCGCGGCCATCGCGATCGCGCCATTGCCGATCTGCTGTGCCAGATCACCGGCGCGGAAGATGCCTGTATCGTGAACAACAACGCGGCAGCCGTTCTGCTGATGCTGGCGGCCACCGCCAGCGACAGGGAGGTGGTGGTCTCCCGCGGCGAGCTGGTGGAGATCGGCGGGGCGTTCCGCATCCCCGACGTAATGCGTCAGGCAGGTTGTCAGCTGCACGAAGTGGGCACCACCAACCGCACCCATGCCAAAGACTATCGCCAGGCGGTGAATGACAATACCGCCCTGCTGATGAAGGTCCACACCAGCAACTACAGCATTGAAGGCTTTACCAAAGCCGTCGACGAAGCGGAGCTGGCGGTCATCGGCCGCGAGCTGGACGTCCCGGTGGTGGCCGACCTGGGCAGCGGGTCGCTGGTGGATCTCAGTCAGTATGGCCTGCCGAAGGAGCCGATGCCGCAGGAGATGATCGCCGCCGGGGTGAGCCTGGTCAGTTTCTCCGGCGACAAACTGCTTGGCGGCCCGCAGGCTGGAATTATCGTCGGCAAACGCGCGCTGATTGCCCGCCTGCAAAGCCATCCGCTGAAGCGGGCCCTGCGCGCGGATAAAATGACCCTCGCGGCGCTGGAAGCCACGCTGCGCCTCTATCAGCATCCGGAAGCGCTGCGGGACACCTTACCGACGCTGCGCCTGCTCACCCGCCCGGCGGACGAAATCCGCCGGCAGGCCGAACGTCTGCAGCCTGCCCTGGCGGCACACTATGCTGATTTTGCCGTCAACGTGGCAGCCTGCCAGTCGCAGATTGGCAGCGGCTCGTTACCTGTCGACCGTCTGCCTGGCGCGGCGTTGACCTTTACCCCGCATGACGGCCGCGGCAGCCGGCTGGAGGCGCTGGCGGCCCGCTGGCGCGCGCTGCCGTGCCCGGTGATTGGCCGCATTTATGACGGTCGGCTCTGGCTGGACCTGCGCTGTCTGGAAGATGAAACCCGGTTTATGGAGATGTTGTTACGATGATTATTGCCACCGCTGGACATGTTGACCACGGCAAAACGACGCTGCTGCAGGCGATAACCGGCGTAAATGCCGATCGTCTGCCGGAAGAGAAAGCGCGGGGAATGACGATCGATCTCGGCTATGCCTACTGGCCGCAGCCGGACGGGCGGGTGCTGGGGTTTATTGACGTGCCCGGGCACGAAAAGTTTTTGTCCAACATGCTGGCGGGGGTGGGAGGGATCGACCATGCGCTGCTGGTGGTGGCCTGCGATGACGGCGTGATGGCGCAAACCCGCGAACACCTGGCGATCCTGCAGCTGACCGGAAAGCCGACGCTGACGGTGGCCCTCACCAAGACGGACCGCGTGGCGGCCGCCAGGGTGGCGGAGGTTCAGGCGGAGGTCGAGCAGACCCTGCGCGAACTGGGCTTTGACGCCGCCGCTTTCTTCCCCACCGCGGCGGTGGAAAACATCGGTATTGCCGAACTGCGCAGCCATCTGCTTCAGCTTGCGGAGCGCCCCCATCCACAGCAGCGGCGTTTTCGCCTGGCGCTGGATCGCGCCTTTACCGTCAAAGGGGCGGGGCTGGTGGTCACCGGGACGGCGCTCTCCGGCGAAGTTCGGGTCGGGGATACTTTGTGGCTCACCGGCGTCAACACGCCGATGCGCGTCCGCGGCCTGCATGCCCAGAATCAAGCGGTTGAGCAGGCGCACGCCGGGCAGCGCATTGCGCTGAATATTGTCGGCGATGCGCAGAAAGAGGCATTGCACCGCGGCGACTGGCTGCTCTCCTCACCGCCGCCGGAGCCTGCAGAGCGGGTGATTGTCGAACTGCAGTGCCATACGCCGCTCAGCCAGTGGCAGCCGCTGCATATTCACCACGCTGCCAGCCACATCACCGGCCGGGTGTCGCTCCTGGAGGGCGGCCTGGCGGAGCTGGTGCTGGATACTCCGCTGTGGCTGGCGGATAACGACCGGCTGGTGCTCCGCGATATCTCCGCTCGCTTGACGCTGGCCGGCGCACGGGTGGTGACGCTGGATCCCCCGCGCCGCGGCAAGCGTAAACCGGAGTATCTGCAGTGGCTGCACGCCCTGGCGGCGGTCGGCGCTGACGATGCGCAGGCCCTGGAGCTGCATCTGCAGCGGGACGCCGTCCGGCTTGAGCGCTTCGCCTGGGCGCGGCAGCTGAGTGAAGCCGGAATGGCGGCCTTGATCCAGCGACCGGACTATCTGCAGGCCGGACAGCGCCTGCTTAGTGCGCCGCTTGCCGCCCGCTGGCAGCGAAAATTGCTGGATGCCCTGGCGCGCTACCATGAGCAGCATCGCGACGAGCCGGGCCCTGGCCGGGAGCGCCTGCGCCGCATCGCGCTGCCGATGGAAGAGGAAGCGCTGGTGCTGCTGCTGATTGAGCAGATGCGCGAGAGCGGATTAGTCCACAGCCATCACGGCTGGCTGCATCTGCCCGAGCATAAAGCCGGGTTTACCGACGAGCAGCAGGCGGTCTGGCGGAAGGTGGAGACCCTGTTCGGCGATGATCCCTGGTGGGTGCGCGATCTCGCGCGCGAAGTCCATGTTGAAGAGTCCCTGATGCGCGCGGTGCTGCGCCAGGCGGCGCAGCAGGGGATGATTACCGCGATCGTCAAAGATCGTTACTACCGCAACGATCGCATTGTGCAGTTCGCCCAGCGGGTGCGCGAGCTGGATCAGCTGCGCGGCTCAACCTGCGCGGCGGATTTTCGCGATACCTTAAACGTAGGGCGGAAGCTGGCGATCCAGATCCTCGAGTATTTCGATCGGATTGGCTACACCCGTCGTCGCGGCAACGATCATATCCTGCGCGATAAAGCATTGTTTCTCTAATCATTAACGCCTGCTCCCCGGCGGGCTTCGTGCCGGAGAGCAGGCGAAAAGAACGTGCCGCTGCGTGAAACCGCGGAGGCGATCTCGCGTGAGCTGGGTTTCCCGGTGCGTGAAGCGTCAGGCAAATGACCACATCCTGCATGCCATCTGACTAAAAACAGCGCTGATTCCATTCAGGATCAAAGCGCGGGCAGGGATTATTCTGGCACCCTGCGGTTTTATCCCCAGGGAGCAGAGGATGAACCGGTTTCTTATTGCCAATGCCCAGCAGTGTATTGGCTGTCGTACCTGTGAAGTGGCCTGCGCGGTGGCGCACCAGCAGGCGCAGGATGTCTCCATGCTGTCGACAGGCCATTTCACGCCGCGTATCCGGGTGGTGAAAAGCGGCGAGATATCAACGGCGACGGCCTGTCGGCAGTGCGAGGATGCGCCTTGCGCCAGCGTCTGCCCGCAGGGGGCGATTCGTCGGGAGGAGGACGTCTGGTGGGTCGATCAGCGCCGCTGCATCGGCTGTAAAAGCTGCATGGTGGCCTGCCCGTACGGCGCAATGACCGTCACGGTGGTGAACCAGCAGGCGCAGGCGCTGAAATGCGATTTATGCCACCACCGCGCCGAGGGGCCGGCCTGCGTAGCCGCCTGCCCGACGCAGGCGCTGCGGGTGATGGCTCCCGCGGAGCTGGAGGCGCTATGCGCGCAAAAACGCCAGCGGCTGGCGCTGGCGTGAGCGGGTCCGCTAACGGGCGTTTCCCGTCAGCGGCGTCAGGGATTAGGCTTCCTGTTCGCGCCAGGCGAATTCAACTTCTTCGGCGAGAATTTTCACCCCGGCCTCGATTTTTTGCGGGTCCGGCACATAGTTCATGCGCATGCACTGGTGGGTATGCGGCCACGGTTTATCGAGTCCCGGGAAGAAGAAATCCCCCGGCACCATCAGCACGCCGCGCTTTTTCAGCCGCTGATACAGCAGCTCGGTGGAGATCGGCAGATCCTTAAACCACAGCCAGAGGAAGATCGCCCCCTCCGGTTTGTGAATAAGGCAGCGCTCTTCCGGCAGATAGCGGCGAATAATGGCGATGGTCTCCTGCACCCGCTGGTAATAGAAGGGTTTGATCACTGTCTCTGACAGGCGCAGCAGATCCTGACGTTTAATCATTTCACACATCATTGCCGGCCCGATACCGCCGGGCGCGAGGCTGATAATGCCGTTCATGTTGCTGATGGCGGTGATGATTTTCTCGTTGGCGATGATAATCCCGCAGCGGCTGCCCGGCAGGCCCAGCTTGGACAGGCTCATACACAGCACGATGTTCGGATTCCACAGCGGTCGGGCGTCGCTGAAAATAATGCCCGGGAACGGCACGCCGTAGGCGTTATCAATCACCAGCGGGACCCCATGCTGATTCGCCAGCGCATCCAGTTTGATCAGCTCTTCATCAGTGATGACGTTGCCGGTCGGGTTGGTGGGACGCGAGACGCAGATCATCCCGGTCTCTTCCGTCACCTGCAGATGCTCAAAATCAACGTGGTACTTGAACTGGCCTTCCGGCAGCAGTTCGATATTCGGCCGGGTGGCAACGAACAGATCCTCTTCCAGGCCGGCATCGGCATAGCCGATATATTCCGGCGTCAGCGGGAACAGCACCTTACGGGTGGTGCCATCTGCCCGACGGCCTGCGAACAGATTAAACAAGTAGAAAAATGCGCTCTGACTGCCGTTTGTTAGCGCAATATTCTGTGGTTCGATCTCCCAGCCCAGCTCGTCGCGCAGCATCTTCGCCAGCAGGCTCAGCAGCTCGCTTTTGCCCTGCGGACCATCATAATTACAAAGCGCATCAAGGGCTTTGCCATTATCCAGCATGTCGGAGAGCAGCTGCTGGAAGTAGTCATTCATCTCCGGGATCTGAGCGGGGTTGCCGCCGCCCAGCATAATAGCGCCCGGCGTGCGCAGACCGTCATTAAGGTCTTCCATCAGGCGGGTGATGCCTGAATGACGGGTGAATTTGTCGCCGAAAAGGGAAAATGTCATCGCGAATCGTCTGTCGGTGGTTCTGGAAAGTGGCTAACCATAACGCCAGCGCCAGCGTGGTGCAAATCGAAGGGAAGGGGAGTGTTTTTGTTTTTATCCTGTGAATCGATATTTTATCAGCGTATTGTTCTGACTGGCTCCCCGCCGGGCAGGGAGCCACTCCTGCTTTACTGCTGTTGTCCGGCCCAGATGACCATCACTTTGTCTTCACCGCTCTCGCGCACGAATCCGTAACCCCGCGGCATCGACAGCGTTGTCTGTTTGCCCATGCCGATCGCCGGGTGGCGCGCGCGGAACTGGCCGATCTTCTGCCAGTGGGTAACGCTGCGGGCCGCTTTACCGTTGACATCCTGCCAGTTCATCTCTGAACGGGTGCCCTGCAGCGGGTCCGAGCCGGTGGGGCCGAACGGGCGCGACGACTCGTCACCATAGAAGATCTGCACGGCGCCAGGGGCCAGCAGCAGCAGCTCTGCCGCCGTGGTGCCGCCTTCGCGGAACAGGCGCGTATCGTGCGAGGAGAGGTAGCTCAGGACGTTAAAGCTCTGCAGCTTGTCCGCCATTTGCTGCCAGGTGAGGTCAATGTTGGCCATGCAGTTAGCCGCTTTCGCCGCCTGGTCCTGGTAGTCGAAATTGATCATCGCATCAAAACCGTGGCGATAGTAATCGCTCTCCATCACCCCGTGTCCCCAGGCTTCGCCGGTCATCCAGAACGGCGCCGCATCCAGCGCTTTATCCGGATTGGCTTTCTTCCACTCCGCCAGCGCGGCGGTGGCCTGGGTTTTTAACTGCTGCCAGGCGTCCATCTCCACATGTTTAGCGGTATCGACGCGGAAGCCGTCGATACCGTAGTCGCGCACCCACTGACTCAGCCAGTGCGTCAGGTAGTCGCGCGGCGTATAGCCCGGGATCGCTTTCGCCGCAGTGTCCGGTTTATGGCTGTAGAAGTTCGGCAGGCCCGACGCCTCCTTCGATTCGGTTTTCAGATCCGGCAGGAAGGCCAGCGACATGGTGAGATCGTCATAGCCCGGGTTGTCGTAATCGCCGATATCGGTGCGGATCCACTTCTTGCCCCACCATTTCTCCCACCCGGCTTTATCGCTGAAGTTGATATAGTCGTTAAAGCTGTGCCAGGTCTGGCCCGCGCCGGGCTTCCAGTCCGTCCAGCGCTCGCCGAGGGTTTTTTTCAGCTCATCCCCTTGCAGATACAGGGAGCCGAACTGGAACTCCTGCATGTCGGCCAGGGTGGCGTAACCGGTATGGTTCATCACCACGTCGAACAGAATACGTATTCCGCGCTTATGCGCTTCATCCACCAGCCGACGGAGATCGGCTTCGGTCCCCATATTGGCGTCCAGTTTCGACCAGTCCTGAGTGTAATAGCCGTGGTAAGCGTAGTGAGGGAAATCGCCTTTCGTCCCGCCGCCGACCCAGCCGTGGATCTGCTCGAGCGGGGAGCTGATCCACAGGGCATTGACCCCCATCTGCTGCAGATAATCCAGCTTGCTGGTTAATCCCTGCAGGTCGCCGCCGTGGAAGGTGCCGATCTCCTGCATGCCGTCTTTATGTCGGCCGTAGCTATTGTCGTTGGCCGGATTACCGTTCACGAAGCGGTCAGTCAGGACGAAGTAGACGGTGGCGTTGTGCCAGTCGAACGGCGCCGGCGCGGCCGTCTCGGCGCGCTCGAGCAGCAGCAGACCATTGCTGCCGAAGGCGGGCTGCAGCGTGATTTTGCCGCCGCTGACGGTCGCGACATTGCCGCTGTAGAAATCGCGAACCTTGCTGCCCTCCGGGAAGGTTTTACTGACGTCGAGGGTGAGAGGTTTTCCATCCCACTTCGGACACTGGCGGATCTGCGGCGCCGCGGCGCTGGCCTCTTTTTCTTCCAGCGAAATCATCATCGTCGGCGTGCCGGAGCGGGTATCCACTTCCAGGGTATACAGACCCTGGCGGAAGACGCGCCATTGCGGCGGCGTGCCGCGACAGGGTTCCATGGAGAGCATCTGGTTGAGCTTAATGCCGCCGGAAGGCTGCCAGCACTGTTGGTCAAAATTTAGCTGCAGGGGACGTGTACCCTTCTCAACCACTTTCTGGCTGATGAAGCGACCCGTCCCCTCTTCGGTAAAAGCAGGGAAGTCGGCGGTAGTCCAGGCGGCAAAGGCCATCCCAGGCACGAATAACGTGGCAAGCGCAGCGAGTTTCATTGCGGGATCCTTGAGCGGTTTTTAGCTAGTGTGCCTTGTTGCCGCGCGAGTGAACTCCTCCCGGCGGACGTTTTACCAGGAGGATGAAAAGGGGTGAGTGACACCGCTCAAAAAATAGGCTAAAAATGAGACGAAGCTAGCATTTTCGCGCTAGCGATGCGGCGCAGAAACCGATTTCAGATGACAGCAATTCGGAATTGGACTATTTCTGTTGATGCTCTCAGTGCGTATTTTTGATACTATTAGCGATTCAGCTATCGTTTTTTTGTGAAAAACAAGGTGTTGGAATGCATATATCCGACCAGGAGACCTGATGATATCGAATCCCATACGACGATATGGGGCCGCCATACTTATGTTACTAACCTGCGTCTTTTCAGGTAGTGTGTTGGCAACAACGCACACAGCAACAAAGAGTCATAAAGCCCCAACGGTTAAGAAGATAAGTAGTACTAAGGTAAGCAGTAAACAAGAGTATTCTCGCAATAGTGTAAAGAGCAGTTCACTTCCTGACTTGCGAAAATACCCTTCCGGAACACCAAGGAAAAAAGCGTTTCTCCGGACGGTCATGCCTTATATTACCAAGCAGAATCAGGCGATTACTGCGGATCGTAACTGGCTTGTTTCCAAGCAGTACGATGCTCGCTGGTCGCCGAGCGAAAAGGCGCGCCTGAAAGACATCGCGACACGTTATAAGGTGAAGTGGTCAGGCAATACGCGTCATGTGCCCTGGAACGCGCTGCTTGAGCGTGTCGACATTATTCCGAACAGCATGGTCGCGACCATGGCGGCGGCGGAAAGTGGCTGGGGTACTTCCAAGCTGGCGCGTGAGAACAACAATCTGTTCGGCATGAAGTGCGGCGCTGGTCGCTGCCGCGGCGCGATGAAAGGCTACTCGCAGTTTGAGTCGGTGGAGCAGTCGGTGCAGGCTTACGTCACAAACCTGAACACTCACCCGGCCTATTCCTCTTTCCGCAAATCGCGCCTGCAGCTGCGCAAGGCGGATCAGGAAGTAACGGCCAGCACCATGATTCATAAGCTGAAGGGCTATTCGACCAGAGGGTCGAGCTACAACAACTATCTCTTCGCGATGTATCAGGATAACCAGCGGTTAATTGCCGCGCACATGTAATGTGCTTATCTACGTGATTATTCATGCCCGGCGCGCAAGCCCGGGCATTTTTCTTTGCTCTCTACATCATGACTTCACTGTGCCGGTCACGGTACTCCTTCGGCGTCACGTCGTACTCTTTCTTAAACACCGAATAGAAATATTGCAGCGACGGGTAGCCGCACATCTGTGAAATTTCATTGATCGACAGGCTGGTGGACACCAGCAGGCTGCGCGCCTTTTCCAGTTTCTCGCTGTGGATCACCGTGTGGATGGTCTCCCCGACCTCCTCTTTAAAGCGTTTCTCCAGGTTGGAGCGTGAAATGCCGACGGCGTCGAGCACCTGCTCCACCTTGATGCCTTTGCAGGCGTTGTTGCGAATGTAATGCATCGCCTGAATCACGGAGGGATCGTTTAACGACCGGTAGTCGGTGGAACGTCGTTCAACGACGCGCATCGGCGGGATCAGCTGGCGCTGCAGCGGGAGCGCCTCGTTATTCAGCAGCCGGTGGAGCAATTTTGCCGCCTGATAACCCATCTGGCGGGTGCCCTGGGCGACGGAGGAGAGGGCGACGCGCGAGAGGTAGCGGGTCAGCTCCTCATTATCGATGCCAATAACACACAGTTTCTCTGGCACCGGGATATGCAGCAGCTCGCAGGCCTGCAGGACGTGGCGGGCGCGCGCGTCGGTGACGGCGATAATGCCGGTTTGCGGCGGCAGCGTTTGCAGCCAGTCGGCGAGCCGGTTTTGCGCGTGCTGCCAGTTTTCCGGCGCCGTCTCCAGCCCCTGGTAGACCACGCCGCGGTACTTCTCCTTCGCCACCAGCTGGCAGAAGGCATACTCGCGCTCTACCGCCCAGCGTTTACCGCTGGAGGTGGGCAGTCCGTAAAACGCGAAGCGGTGTACCCCTTTTTCCTTCAGATGAAGAAAGGCGCTTTCCACCAGCGCGGTGTTGTCCGTGGCGATATAGTGGACCGGCGGGTACTGCTCTGGCTGATGATAAGAGCCGCCGACGCCGACGATGGGGACGTTGACATCGGCCAGTAGCTTTTCGATTTCGGGATCGTCATAGTCGGCGATAACGCCATCGCCTAACCACTCTTTGATGTTTTCGATTCGTGCCCGAAAATCCTCTTCAATAAAGATATCCCACTCCAGCTGAGAGGCCTGCAGATACTCGCCGACACCCTCAACCACCTGGCGGTCATAAGCTTTGTTGGCGTTAAATAACAGCGTAATACGGTGACGCTTTTCAAACATAGATGATGTTCCTGCTCTAACCCCGGTCATACCCCTTCATTCATGATGTTGCCGATGGCCTGGCTTTCTCATTCACCCCAGCCACGTACGCGATACGCGGCTGGGATGCGCCGTCTGCAACCCGAATGCTGTTGGGTATACACTACCGGCTAATGCCCGAGATATTTCAAGCGCCTTATGGCGAAGTTTGGTGGTAGCGCAAAGAATTCAGACATTCTTCAGAGAGCGCTTCCTTACGCACGCCGCTTGGTGGCGGAGTCCATCCACACCGCCAGCAGCAAAATGGCGCCTTTGACGATATATTGCCAGAAGGTGGCGACGTCCATCATGCTCATGCCGTTATCCAGGGCCGACATAATAAACGCCCCCATTACCGCCCCGGCGACACTGCCGATACCGCCCGCCAGGCTGGTACCGCCGATGACGCAGGCGGCGATGGCGTCCAGTTCGGCGATGTTGCCCGCCGAGGGGGAGCCCGCGCCAAGGCGCGAGCTGAGGATCAGTCCGGCAATGGCGACCATCAGGCCGTTAATGGCAAACACCGCCAGCTTGGTACGCTCGACGTTAATCCCGGACAGACGTGCCGCCTCCAGGTTGCCGCCGATGGCGTAGATGCGGCGGCCAAAGGCGGTGCGAGTGGCCATGAACAGGCCTGCCAGCAGCAGGGCGGCGAGGATCAGTACCGGCGTCGGCACGCCGCGATAGTCATTGAGCAGCCAGATTGCGCCCAGCACAATCACCGCGGTAATGGCCTGGCGGCCAACGGCCGCGGTGGAGGACGCGGTCGCCAGACCTAACGCCTGCCGACGCATCCGTCCGCGCCACTGCCAGATAATGAACGCCGCCATGCCGACAACGCCGATGCCAAAGCCAATGCCATCGGGCAGGTAGCTTTGGCCGATCTGCGCCATCGCCGGGCTGGTGGGCGAGACGGTGGTCCCGTTGGTGATGCCGATCAGAATGCCGCGAAACGCCAGCATCCCGGCGAGGGTGACGATAAACGAGGGGACCTTGCGATAGGCTACCCACCATCCGTTCCATGCGCCGAGCAGCAGCCCCATCACCAGCGTCACCAGAATGGTGAGCGGCAGCGGCCAGCCGAGCCAGACGTCAAAGATCGCCGCGGCGCCGCCCAACAGCCCCATCATCGAGCCGACGGAGAGGTCGATTTCTGCCGAAATAATCACAAACACCATGCCGACGGCGAGGATGCCGGTGATGGCCGTCTGGCGCAGCAGGTTGGAGATATTGCGCGCGCTCAGGTAGGCGCCATCGGTAACCCAGGTGAAAAACAGCATAATGACGACGATCGCGGCGATCATCACGAAGACCTGGAGGTTCAGCCCCTTCAGCGCCGGCAGGGCGGTGGGGGCGGTTGGGGTAAGTTTGATTTCAGACGACGTGTTCTTCGACATGGCGTTCGCTCCTCAGCGCGGCTTCCATCACCTGTTCCTGGGTCAGATGTTGATTAACCAAATTGGCTTTTAGCCTGCCTTCGTGCATGACCAGCACCCGATCGCTAAGACCAAGCACCTCGGGCAGTTCGGATGAAATGACAATGACCGCGATGCCCTGCTGCACCAGCTGGTTAATCAGTTTATAAATTTCATACTTCGCCCCGATATCGATGCCGCGGGTGGGTTCGTCGAGGATCAGAATGCGTGGATTCAGCAGCAGACAGCGGGCCAGAATCGCCTTTTGCTGGTTGCCGCCGCTCAGGCGGCCAATCGCCAGCTCCGGCGAGGAGGTTTTAATTTTCAATCGCTGAATGGACTGCTCAATACAGTGCTGCTCGGCGGCGTCGTCCAGGCTGCTCATCGCGCCGGTGAACTGGCTGAGCGCCGCCAGGGTAATGTTCTTACCCACCGCCATCACCGGCACGATGCCGTCTTTTTTGCGGTCTTCCGGCACCATGGCGATGCCGTGGCCAATGGCCTGCTGACAGTTAGTGATGCTGACCGGCTGGCCATCAATGAAGATCTCCCCCTGCCAGCGCCCCGGCCAGACGCCGAAGAGGCACTGCACCGCCTCGGTCCGTCCGGCGCCGACCAGCCCGGCGATGCCGAGGATCTCCCCGCGATGAAGGGAAAACGAGACGTCGTTGACCCGTTTAATATGACGGTTTACCGGGTGCCAGGCGGTTAAATGTTCGACCCGCAGGATCTCTTCGCCGTGGGCGTGCGGTTCGCTGGGATAGAGCGCGGTGAGCTCCCGGCCAACCATCATGGTGATGATGTCGTCTTCGCTCATGCCGCTGGCGTCGCGGGTGCCGATATGCTGGCCGTCGCGGATCACGCAGATCGTATCGGAGATCGCTTTGACCTCATTGAGCTTGTGCGAAATATAGATGCAGGCGATATCGTGGTTTTGCAGATCGCGAACGATCGCCAGCAGCGTCGCGGTCTCTTGTTCGGTTAAGGAGGCGGTTGGTTCGTCGAGGATCAGCAGGCGCACCTGTTTATTCAGCGCCTTGGCGATCTCCACCAGCTGCTGCTGACCGAGGCCGAGGTCGCCGACGCGGGTGTCGGGCGAAATGGGCAGATTGACCTGCGCCAGCAGCTTCTGGCAGCGCAGCGTCATGGTTTCATAATCCAGCAGGCCGTGGCGGGATATTTCGGCGCCGAGGAAAATGTTCTCCAGCACGGTGAGATGTTTCACCAGCGCCAGCTCCTGATGAATAATGGCGATGCCTTTGCGTTCGGTATCGCGAATATGGTTTGCCTGCAGCGTTTCGCCAGCAAAAATAATCTCGCCCTCATAGCTTCCGTGCGGATAGATACCGCACAGCACCTTCATCAGCGTCGATTTTCCCGAACCATTTTCACCGCATAACGAGACCACCTCGCCAGCGTTCAGGCGCAGGCTGACATTATCCACGGCCTTAACGGCGCCGAAGGTTTTGGTGATGTTCTTCATTTCGAGTAGCCAGGCCATAAAGACTCCGCAAAAGTGATATCCGGCGGGATGAAAATGACGCCCCGTAGCGGGGCGTCAGCCATTACAGTTCACTCTTTTTATGGAAACCGTCTTTAATCACCGTGGCGTCGATATTCTCTTTATTCACTTCAATTGGCGTTAACAGGCGCGAAGGGACATCTTTTAAGCCGTTATTCAGCGTGGTGTCAGACTTCGGCTGCTTATCGTTGCCCAGCTCAACGGCGATTTCGGCGGCGTTGGTGGCCAGGGTGGTAATCGGTTTATAGACGGTCATCGTCTGGGTACCGGAAATAATGCGCTTCACGCCCGCCAGGTCAGCATCCTGACCGGAGATCGCCACTTTGCCTGCCAGCCCCTGGGCGGTTAAGGCCTGGATGGCGCCGCCGGCGGTTGCGTCATTGGAGGCCACCACGGCATCGATTTTGTTATTATTCGCCGTCAGCGCGTTTTCCATTATTTTCAGCGCGTTTTCCGGCAGCCAGCCGTCAACCCATTGATCGCCGACAATCTTAATTTTGCCCTCATCGACATACGGCTTGAGGATCTTCATCTGGCCGGCGCGGAACAGCTTGGCGTTATTATCCACCGGCGAGCCGCCCATCAGAAAATAATTACCCTGCGGCACTTTGTCGACCAGGCTTTGCGCCTGCATTTCGCCGACTTTTTCATTGTCGAAAGAAATATAGAAATCAATATCGGCATTATTAATCATGCGATCATAGGCCAGCACTTTAATACCTTCCTGCTTAGCCTCTTTAATAACGTTACTGAGCACCTGACCGTTATAAGGAATAATGACTAAGACATCGACGCCGCGGTTGATCATGTTTTCAATTTGCGACATCTGCGTTTCTTCATTGCCATTGGCGGACTGGACAAAAACTTTGGCGCCTAAGGATTCCGCTTTATTGACGAAAATATCGCGGTCTTTCTGCCAGCGTTCCAGACGCAGATCGTCGATGGCCATGCCAATCTTCACTTCTTTCGCCATCCCCGCCATGCTGGCGAGCAGGAGGGAGCTGGCGCAAAGCGTAAGGCAAAGGTTCTTTATCTTCATAATAACGATACCTTTTTTGTAAGGGTAGGTAAGACGAACGGAAAAATAATGTTTGATACATGAGGTTGCGGATACGTTACAGATTCTTAACGCGGAAAGCAGGGCTGGCAATTACCGGTTCTTATTTTGCAGTTATGAAATTTCGTTTAATGCGCAAATTATGACGGCGATCGTATTTTATTCATGCACACTCTTATTATTGCACTGGACCTCTCTGACAGGACGGCAGAAGAACGCGCCGATATTATTTTTTGCGAGCTGGCGCACGTTTGTGGATTCTCTCAATGGCGGTGTGAAATAACGTAATTGAGGAAAATGAAAGCGAAATTCTATATTGGCTTAAACCCGTCATACTTCAAGTTGTAGGTGTGTTGGTGACATTCGTTGCTTCGCCCCCTGGTTATCGGGGACTCGCGCTCCTGCCGCCTTCCTGCAACTCGAATTATTTAGGGTACCTGATTGGTTATTCGCCGCATCTCTGAATATGGAGTTCTCTATGCAGACCTATTTCGATCAACTCGATCGCGTTCGTTACGAAGGCCCGAAATCCGCTAACCCGCTGGCTTTCCGTCATTACAACCCGGATGAACTGGTGCTGGGCAAACGGATGGAAGATCATCTGCGTTTTGCGGCCTGTTACTGGCACACCTTCTGCTGGAATGGCGCCGATATGTTTGGCGTGGGCTCCTTCGACCGCCCATGGCAGCAGCCTGGCGACGCCCTGGAGATGGCCAAACGCAAAGCCGATGTGGCGTTCGAATTTTTCCATAAACTCAACGTGCCTTACTACTGCTTCCACGACGTTGACGTCTCGCCGGAAGGGAGTTCGCTCAAGGAGTACAGCAATAACTTCGCCCGGATGGTCGAGGTGCTGGCGGAGAAGCAGCAGCAGAGCGGCGTCAAGCTCCTGTGGGGGACCGCAAACTGCTTCACCAACCCGCGCTACGGCGCCGGCGCGGCCACCAACCCGGACCCGGAAGTGTTTAGCTGGGCGGCCACCCAGGTGGTTACCGCCATGAATGCCACCCATCAACTGGGCGGCGAAAACTATGTCCTGTGGGGCGGTCGCGAGGGCTATGAAACCCTGCTGAATACCGACCTGCGCCAGGAGCGTGAACAGATTGGCCGCTTTATGCAGCTGGTGGTGGAGCATAAGCACAAAATCGGCTTTAAAGGCACGCTGCTGATCGAGCCCAAACCGCAGGAGCCTACCAAGCATCAGTATGATTATGACGCCTCTACCGTGTACGGCTTCCTCAAGCAGTTTGGTCTGGAAAAAGAGATTAAACTGAACATTGAAGCCAACCATGCGACCCTTGCCGGCCACTCGTTCCATCATGAGATCGCGACGGCCATCGCGCTGGGGCTGTTCGGTTCCGTCGACGCCAACCGCGGCGATCCGCAGCTGGGCTGGGATACCGACCAGTTCCCGAACAGCGTCGAAGAGAATGCGCTGGTGATGTATGAAATTCTCAAAGCGGGCGGCTTCACCACCGGCGGCCTCAATTTTGATGCGAAAGTGCGCCGTCAGAGCACCGACAAATACGATCTGTTCTACGGCCATATCGGCGCGATGGATACCATGGCGCTGTCGCTGAAGGTCGCGGCGCGGATGATCGAAGACGGTGAGCTGGATAAACGCGTGGCCAAACGCTACGCCGGCTGGAACGGCGAGCTGGGGCAGCAGATCCTTAACGGGCAGATGACCCTCAGCGACATTGCCCAGTACGCCGCTCAGCATCAGCTGGCGCCGCAGCATCGCAGCGGCCAGCAGGAACAACTGGAAAACCTGGTCAACCATTATCTGTTTGACAAGTAATCATGCGGCGGCGCCCGGCGTGACCGGGACCGCCACCAGGATGCTCTGTTCGCGCCACGCTCAGCCGTGGCGCGCGTTTAAGGAGAGGTAGTATGTATATCGGCATCGATCTGGGGACATCGGGCGTCAAAGCCATTCTGCTCAATGAGCAGGGTGATGTGGTGGCATCGCATACCGAAAAACTCACCGTCTCGCGTCCGCATCCGCTGTGGTCGGAACAAGATCCCGAGCAGTGGTGGCAGGCTACGGACACGGCGATGAAAGCCCTGGGCGCGCAGCATAGCCTGCACGACGTGAAGGCGCTGGGGATCGCCGGGCAGATGCACGGCGCCACCCTGCTGGATAAATCGCTACAGGTGCTGCGTCCTGCCATTTTATGGAATGACGGCCGCTGCGGCGAAGAGTGCCAGCTGCTGGAGGAAAAAGTCAGCGCTTCCCGGCAGATCACCGGCAACCTGATGATGCCGGGCTTTACGGCGCCGAAGCTCTTGTGGGTGCAGCGCCACGAGGCGGCGGTGTTCAGCCAGGTCGATAAAGTGCTGTTGCCGAAGGATTATCTGCGTCTGCGGATGACCGGCGAGCTTGCCAGCGATATGTCTGACGCCGCCGGTACCCTGTGGATGGACGTCGCCCGACGCGACTGGAGCGATGAGATGCTCGCCGCCTGCGATCTCAGCCGGGACGCGATGCCGGCGCTGTTTGAAGGCAGCGACGTCACCGGGCAGCTGCGTCCGGAGGTGGCGCAGGCGTGGAATATGCCACAGGCGCTGGTGGTGGGGGGCGGCGGCGACAACGCCGCCGGCGCGGTCGGGGTCGGCATGGCCGATGCCGGTCAGGCGATGCTGTCGCTGGGCACTTCAGGTGTGTATTTCGCGGTCAGCGAAGGGTTCCTCAGCAAGCCTGAAAGCGCAGTGCATAGCTTTTGCCATGCGCTGCCGGGCCGCTGGCATCTGATGTCGGTGATGCTCAGCGCGGCCTCCTGTCTGGACTGGGCGGCGAAATTAACCGGTCTCGCCAGCGTGCCGGCGCTGATTGCGGCGGCGCAGTCAGCCGACGAGAGCGCTGGTCCGGTGTGGTTCCTGCCCTATCTGTCGGGCGAACGCACGCCGCACAACAACCCGCAGGCCAAGGGCGTCTTCTTCGGCCTGACGCATCAGCATGGGCCGGCAGAGCTGGCGCGGGCGGTGCTGGAGGGGGTGGGCTATGCGCTGGCGGACGGCATGGACGTGGTTCACGCCTGCGGCATCAAGCCGCAGAGCATCACCCTTATCGGCGGCGGGGCGCGTAGCGCTTACTGGCGACAAATGCTGGCGGATATCAGCGGCCAGCAGCTCGATTACCGTACCGGGGGCGACGTCGGCCCGGCGCTGGGGGCGGCCAGGCTGGCGCAGCTGGCGGTGCACGGCGAAGCCGACCGCGCCGGGCTGTTGACGCCGCTGCCGCTTGAGCAAGCGCATCGCCCGGACGATCGCCGAGTGGCCCACTATGCGCCACAGCGGGAAACCTTCCGCCAGATTTATCAGCAGCTGAAACCGCTGATGTCATAGCCTCAGTCCGTCCGGCAACGCCGGGCGGATTACTTCCCTGAATGTCCCGGCTACATCCATCCAAAAAAGCGTATTTGTTTATTCCGAAATCTCCGTTTGGCCGTGCGTAACCTGAGGCATCGCCGGGGGAGTCGGTCATAATCAGCCCCTGTCGACCAGGGAGGTGAGATGAACACAAAACGCAATATTGCCAGGGTGATGATGGCAGCAGGATCGCTGGTTTATCTGCTCGGTATCTGGCGAACCTGCCCGTTGTTTAGCGGTAAAGGTTATTTTCTCGGCGTACTGGTGATGGGGATGTTTGCCGTCCTCGCCCATCAGCGCGCCAGACGGTGGCAGGAACAGGACGACGGTTTTATTGCCTTATGCCGGCTGGTGCTGCTGCTATCGGTCGGCCTGCTGCTGGTAGGCGCCTGGTATGTGCCGGCAGACTGGCATGAAAAAGCCGTCTATATCGCGGCATGGTTTGTCTGCTTATATGGCGCATCGGCAAACCCCGAACGGATCCGCGTCGCCTGCGCGATGCAAAAAACGGAATAAGCGCCACCCGTGGGCGCGTAAGAGGTAAAAGTAATGGAAAACAAGCACGCGACGTATTCTCCGGCCTTTCATTTAATCTCCTGGATTGCCCTGATCGGCGGCATCGCCACCTATCTGGTCGGCCTGTGGAATGCGGACATGCAGTTGAATGAAAAAGGTTATTATTTTGCTGTCCTGGTGCTGGGGCTGTTTGCCGCAGCGTCTTATCAGAAGACGGTGCGCGATAAATATGAAGCCATTCCGACCACCGCGCTGTACTACACCACCTGTCTGGTGGCCTTTGTCATTGCCGTTGGCCTGCTGGTTATCGGGTTGTGGAATGCCAGTCTGCTGCTTAGCGAGAAAGGGTTCTATGGACTGGCGTACTTTTTGAGCCTGTTTGGCGCCGTTGCAGTGCAGAAAAACGTGCGTGATGCCTGGGACCCGACCCGTGCAAGAGAGCCTCTCAGCGTGCCGGAAGAGGGGCCTGAACTGTGAGTCGGGCCCGCTCTCGGCGGCAGGTCGTTAACTGACCAGCCGCCGGCTATCAACCCGCTGCACCAGGCCGGACAGCAGCAGGCTGCCGAGCAGGGCGGCGCTGAAAATCCACACAATATCCAGCAGCGGCCAGCGGCTCAGTTCCAGATGGCTGGCGCGCAGCGCATGCACAATCAGGGCATGGAAGCCGTAAATTCCCAGAGAATGACGTGCAATACATTCGATACCGGGCAGGGGACGCGCGTTCAGCCAGTTTTTGGCGAGCGTCAGCAGGGCGACCGCGCAAACGAACACCGCCGGCCCGCAGTAGAGATACCAGGTGTCGCCGAAGTCCCCGCGCCAGCGTAGCTCATGCAGCGTGCCGCGGGAGATGACCCACACGGCGGCGAGGAACAGCGCGGCGCAGAGCGGGGTCAGCCATTTTTTATCGGTATCCAGGGTGCCAATGGCCCTGCCCAGCACGCCGTAGAGCACGTAATAAAAGGTGTCGCCATTGATATAGAGGTTGACCGGCAGCCACTCAATCCCGGCGGCTTTGACGCCAACCATGTTGGGGTTGGCCAGAATGCCGAGGATCGCCATCAGCGCCAGCAGCATTTTGCCGTTGACGGATTTAACCTGAATAAGCGGCGAGAGCAGATAGATAACGGCGATAGCAAAGAAAAACCACAGGTGGTAGAAGACGGGCTTCTGCAGCAAATTCTTTAACGACAGCTCGACGTTGATATGGGTAAACAGCGCGATATACAGCAGAGACAGCGCGCTATAGAACGCAATGCACAGGCCAATCCGCCAGAAATGGCGCGGCTGGGCGCTGCGTTCCCCAAAAAACAGATACCCCGAGATCATAAAAAACAGCGGCACGCTGACGCGGGAGGCGGAATTGAGCAGATTGGCGATATCCCATTGCAGCAGGGTAATCGTATGCGGATGAGTGATATACCAGCTGGTACTGTGGATCATCACCACCATCATGCAGGCAATGCCGCGCAGGTTGGTGATCCAGTGTATCTTTTCTTGCATCAGTCCCTCAAAGTCTACTGGCGATATAAGGTCTGACCCGCCTTATGCCCCGGTGTCGCACGAGATTAGTCTGAGTTTTTGATCACAGACTTGTCGCTGTTTCATGATATTCGCAAAATACCTGTAATACTGGATCTTTGCGATAACAACTTGCTGACAAGGCGGTGGAGGAGAACGTGGTTAAAGGTGTTGTTTCCATAATGCTGGCGCTGCTCCTTGCGGGCTGCAGCGAGACCGTTTCCCCGCCGGCGCAAAAGGCGCAGCGCGCGCATATTACACCGCAAACTACGCTCAATATGGCGCAGCTTTGCAAGGATCAGGCCGCTATCCGCTATAACACGCAAACGCAGTTAGTTGACGTGAACCATCTTGAACAATTCCAGGCGAGCTATGAGCTGTCGGGTCGTACCGGCAAGAATGAACGTTTCATCTGTTCCTTTGACCCCGACGGCCAGTTTATGCATCTTTCGATGCGCTGAATCGACCCCGCCTGGCGTAAATTTCGTCCGTTTTCCTGAAACTACGCCGTTTCGTACTGTATATCTCGCAGCCAGCGGGTATACTGACTCCTTCCTTTAAATCCACACGTATCCAGCACGAAATCATATGCAAAAGTTTGATACCAGGACCTTCCAGGGCCTGATCCTGACCTTACAGGATTACTGGGCTCGTCAGGGCTGCACCATTGTTCAACCACTGGACATGGAAGTCGGCGCCGGCACCTCTCACCCGATGACCTGCCTGCGCGCGTTAGGGCCGGAGCCGATGGCGACCGCCTACGTACAGCCTTCCCGTCGTCCAACCGATGGCCGCTATGGCGAAAACCCGAACCGTTTACAGCATTACTATCAGTTCCAGGTGGTGATTAAGCCTTCTCCGGACAACATCCAGGAGCTGTACCTCGGGTCGCTGAAAGAGCTGGGTATGGACCCGACCATTCACGACATTCGCTTCGTCGAAGACAACTGGGAAAACCCGACGCTGGGGGCCTGGGGTCTGGGTTGGGAAGTGTGGCTCAACGGCATGGAAGTGACGCAGTTCACCTACTTCCAGCAGGTGGGCGGCCTGGAGTGTAAGCCGGTGACCGGCGAGATCACCTACGGCCTGGAGCGTCTGGCGATGTACATCCAGGGCGTCGACAGCGTCTACGACCTGGTCTGGAGCGATGGCCCGCTGGGTAAAACCACTTACGGCGACGTGTTCCACCAGAACGAAGTGGAGCAGTCCACCTATAACTTCGAATACGCCGACGTCGATTTCCTCTTCTCCTGCTTCGAGCAGTATGAGAAAGAGGCCCAGCATCTGCTGGCGCTGGAGACCCCGCTGCCGCTGCCGGCCTACGAGCGTATTCTGAAAGCGGCTCACAGCTTCAACCTGCTGGATGCGCGTAAAGCCATCTCCGTCACCGAGCGTCAGCGCTATATCCTGCGCATTCGCACCCTGACGAAAGCAGTGGCGGAAGCGTACTACGCTTCCCGTGAAGCGCTCGGCTTCCCGATGTGCAACAAGAATAAATAAGAGGCGGCCATGTCTGAGAATACTTTTCTGGTGGAAATCGGCACTGAAGAGCTGCCACCAAAAGCGCTGCGCAGCCTGGCGGAATCTTTTGCTGCGAACGTGACCGCGGAGCTGGATAACGCCGGCCTCGCGCACGGTAAAGTGGAATGGTTTGCCGCCCCGCGTCGTCTGGCGCTGAAGGTGGCCAACCTGGCGGCGGCGCAAGCCGATCGCGAAGTGGAAAAACGCGGCCCGGCCGTTGCCCAGGCGTTCGATGCCGAAGGCAAGCCAAGCAAAGCGGCCGAAGGCTGGGCGCGCGGCTGCGGTATTACCGTCGATCAGGCCGAACGTCTGACTACGGACAAAGGCGAGTGGCTGCTGTATCGCGCCCATGTGAAGGGCGAAAGCACCGAAGCGCTGCTGCCGAACATGATTGCCAGCTCGCTGGCGAAGCTGCCGATCCCGAAACTGATGCGCTGGGGCGCGTCTGACGTCCACTTCGTGCGCCCGGTTCACACCGTCACGCTGCTGCTGGGCGACAAGGTGATCCCGGCTACTATCCTCGGTATCCCGTCCGATCGCGTGATCCGCGGCCATCGCTTTATGGGCGAGCCGGAATTCACCATCGACCATGCCGACCAGTACCCGCAGATCCTGCTGGAGCGCGGTAAAGTCATCGCCGATTACGAACAGCGTAAAGCCAAAATCAAAGCCGATGCGGAAGAGGCGGCGCGTAAGATTGGCGGTCAAGCCGATCTGAGCGAAAGCCTGCTGGAAGAAGTCACCTCGCTGGTGGAATGGCCGGTGGTACTGACGGCGAAGTTCGAAGAAAAATTCCTCGCGGTGCCGTCTGAAGCGCTGGTTTACACCATGAAGGGCGACCAGAAGTACTTCCCGGTTTACGACAACGCCGGTAAGCTGCTGCCGAACTTCATCTTCGTCGCCAACATCGAGTCGAAAGATCCGCAGCAGATCATCTCCGGTAACGAGAAGGTGGTCCGTCCGCGTCTGGCCGACGCCGAGTTCTTCTTCAACACCGACCGTAAAAAACGTCTGGAAGACAACCTGCCGCGTCTGGAAACCGTGCTGTTCCAGCAGCAGCTGGGTACGCTGCGCGACAAGACCGATCGCATTCAGGCGCTGGCGGGCTGGATTGCCGAGCAGATTGGCGCTGACGTGAACCACGCGACCCGCGCGGGCCTGCTGTCCAAGTGCGACCTGATGACCAACATGGTCTTCGAGTTCACCGACACCCAGGGCGTGATGGGGATGCACTACGCGCGCCACGATGGCGAAGCGGAAGATGTGGCCGTGGCGCTGAACGAACAGTATCAGCCGCGCTTTGCCGGCGACGCGCTGCCGTCTAACCCGGTGGCCTGCGCGGTGGCGATTGCCGATAAGATGGACACCCTCGCGGGTATCTTCGGTATCGGCCAGCACCCGAAAGGTGATAAAGACCCGTTTGCGCTGCGCCGCGCCGCGCTGGGCGTCCTGCGTATCATCGTCGAGAAGAACCTGAACCTCGATCTGCAAACGCTGACCGAAGAAGCGGTGCGTCTGTACGGTGAGAAGCTGACCAACGCCAACGTGGTTGATGACGTGATCGACTTTATGCTGGGCCGCTTCCGCGCCTGGTATCAGGACGAAGGCTACGGCGTCGACACAATCCAGGCGGTACTGGCGCGTCGTCCAACCCGCCCGGCGGATTTCGATGCGCGCATGAAAGCCGTATCGCACTTCCGTACCCTGGAAGAGTCCTCCGCGCTGGCGGCGGCGAACAAACGTGTCTCCAACATCCTCGCGAAATCCGACGAGACGCTGAACGACATCGTTCACGCTTCCGTGTTGAAAGAAGCGGCGGAAATTAAGCTGGCGGGCAATCTGGTGGTGCTGCGCGACAAGCTGCAGCCGTACTTCGCCGCAGGCCGCTATCAGGATGCGCTGATTGAGCTGGCCGCTCTGCGCGAGCCGGTGGATGAGTTCTTCGAAAACGTGATGGTCAACGCCGAAGACAAAGATGTCCGCATCAACCGTCTGACGCTGCTGTCCAAACTGCGTGAACTGTTCCTGCAGGTGGCGGATATTTCTCTGCTGCAGTAAGCGTAGCGGTAATAATAAAAAACCTGCCTCAGGGCAGGTTTTTTTATACCTGAAATATAAGTAGTCGAACCGCTAATAATTCAGTCATTGATATTTTAATTATTTGCATTGATCAATAAAAAATATTTTAAGAATATATAAACATAATTCTGCAAGTTATTTACGCTAGAATGGCGGCGGGTGCTTGAGACTGTGTGTCTCAGGTATTCAGCGGGAGACAGACAGAGAAAAGCACCACCTGATAGTCATCAAAGTGAGGCTCCCCTAATGCATGAACACCATAAGCGTAGCCTCTTACTTGTTGAAAATCAACACGGTAGGCGAGGATTGCCGCGAAACTATCTGTTGTTTGGTTTAATAGTGATTTGCTTCACTGTTTTATTATTGACCTGGATGGTTCGTGATTCGCTATGTGAATTACAGCTCAGGCAGGGAAATAGTGAGCTGGTGGCATTCTTAGCCTGTGATAGTAAACAGTAAGAGCATCTGGTGGGGATCTATCCCCACTATGCTTGCAGTGTCAGGCATTCTCAATGCACCCTTTCATTGTTCACCAAATAAATCATTTGCCTCCTGATATCAGGAGGCCTTTTTATTTTTAAACGATTGTTGAATTAAACGGGCTTGAAATTCATAGCGGAGTGTGGCTATCCTATGCCCCGACGAATCCCTCGTCTCACTGGAGCGCGCCCTACAAATGAACAAACACGACTGATGAACTTCACGCCTTACCTCGCAGACGTTGCGGGTAGGGGAGTATTGATTTCATTCAGGAGTGCTTATGGCTCATTGCGCCCACATCCCCGCTTTTGTTTTACATCAGGTCACCTGTCAGTTTGCGACGGGGCAGACCCTGTTTGGTCCTCTCAACGTCTCGCTGGAACCGTCCCTTTGCGGTCTGGTCGGCCGGAACGGCGTCGGTAAGTCGCGTCTGTTGCGCCTGCTGGCGGGCCTAGATTCTCCTGCCGGTGGCCATATCGAGCGCGCGGCTTCCATTGCCTGGGTGGCGCAGCAGCCGACGCTTACGCCGGAGACCACCCTCGCTACGCTGCTGGGCTATGCGCCGGTCTTTGACGCCTTGTACCGCCTTGAACAGGGTCATGGACTGGCCGACGATTTCGAGCTATTGGATGGCCACTGGGATCTCCCCGATCGGCTGAGTTTAGCTTTCCGTGATGCCGGTCTCCCGCCGTTCTCTGCCGATCGTCCCGCTTTTTCACTCAGCGGCGGCGAGCGGATGAAGGCCCTGCTTTGCGGCGCCTTTGTTTCGAGCGCCGATTATCTGCTGCTGGATGAGCCCACCAACCATCTGGACAGTGAGGGGCGAGAGTGGCTCTATCAGCAACTGGAAAACTGGCACGGCGGAGCTTTGATCGCCAGCCACGATCGTCAACTGCTGGCGCGGATGCCGAGGATCATCGAGCTGACGCCGACGGCGCTGCGCAGCTACGGCGGCAACTATGACGAATATCAGCGGCAGCGCGAGGCGGAGCAGCAGGCGGCGCGCGCGGCGCTGGACCATGCGACGACCGAGCGGCGACGCACCCGCGCGCGAATGCAAAAAGAGCATGATGCTGCCCAGCGGCGCTCGGCGCAGACACTGCGTACCGTTGATACCCTGAATATCGCCTCTTTCGAACGCGTGAAGTACAAAGGCGCGGCAAAAGAGCGTCCGGGAACGCTGCGCCGTCAGCATCGTGAACAGAACAGCAGTCTGAATGGCGCTGTGCAGCAGGCGCGAGAGCGGGTGGAAGAGGATACGCCGGTGATGTTCACCCTGCCAGGCAGCGAAGTGGCGGCGGGCAAGCAGGTGCTGGTCGTGGAAGCATTGCAGCTCGCCCATTCCCCCGCTGCGCCGCTGGACTGGCGCGTGGATGGTCCGATGCGCGTTGCGCTGCGAGGGCCGAACGGCTGCGGCAAAACTACCTTGCTGAAAACGCTGCTGGGGCTGGAGCAGGCCGCCTCAGGCGATGTCCGGCTGTCGGTGAGCGCCGCTTATCTGGATCAACATCTGACGCAGCTGGATCTGTCGTTATCGGTGATAACGCATCTGAGCCTGGAAGATACTCCGCTGGATGAGGGGCTGCTGCGGACCCGTCTGGCGCAGCTGCAGCTGGGCGCCGATAAGGTCAACCTGCCGCTGGCGGCGCTCAGCGGCGGCGAACGCCTGAAAGCGGCCCTGGCCTGCGTGCTCTGGCGACGCGATCCGGCCCAGCTGCTGTTGCTCGATGAGCCGACCAACCATCTCGATTTAGCGTCGACACAGGCCATTGAGTGTGCGCTGGCGACGTTTCCCGGCGCGTTGGTGGTGGTGTCGCATGACGAGGCGTTTCTGCAGGGGTTGAAACTCACCCACAGCCTGACGTGGGGGGAAACGGGCTGGCACGATACCCGACTCTGAATGCCCGGCAGCCGCCATCGTATGCTGGCGGCGGCTGGCGACAGATAAAAAAAATCCCCGCCATCAGGCAGGGATTCTCGATTCTTAGCGGCTTGAACTTACAGAGAAGTTACGTTGCCAGCTGCCGGGCCTTTAGCGCCGCTTTCGATGGTGAAGGAGACTTTCTGACCTTCGTCCAGGGATTTGTAGCCATCGTTCTGGATAGCAGAGAAGTGTACGAACACGTCTTTAGAGCCATCGTCAGGAGTGATGAAGCCGAAGCCTTTGTCAGCGTTGAACCATTTTACGATACCAGTCATTTTACCGGACATAGTGAATTACCTTTAAAAAAATAAGTGAGCCTTGCGGCGTAGCGGTCTGGACTACAGATTTAAAGCGATAAAGGGAAAGTTCACTACGGGGGTATCTTTGGATAACCTTAGAAGGACTGCTCTATTCGACTGCTCTGTGGTCTGTACATCAAACCTGCGAGCATTAACGCACGTTCAGCACCTGATAGCAAACTTTTTTTTACGGCGCAGCGGCAAAAGCTCCCTTACTGGCCCTTGCCGCTGCGCGCTGGATTAATCGAGTAACTGTCTTGAAAGCTGCGGATTGGCCTGAATCAGGCGCATTAATTTCAGCTCTGTGGGGGACGGTCTTACCCGTCTCGACTCCCACTCTCTTACCATGGCGACGCTCACGCCCATGGCGTTGGCGAAGTCGTCAATCTTAAGTCCAGTGCCTTTACGCAGCTGTTCAAATTCACTAAACACAGTGGACTTACGGTTTGAGGTAAGTGTCTGATTATCGTCCTTAAAAACGATGTGTTCCAGGCTGCTCAGCAGTTCAAACACGGGATCTTTATATTCCATTGAGAACTCCTTTTATCACACAGCGGAAGAGATTTTTCTAAAGCTCTTTAAGAATAGTCAGAAAAAGGCGTAAAGGATGGTAACGTCCGTGATTATTTGCCAGCAGGTTATCGAATCGGCCCCGTCAGCCAAACGGCAACGGGGCCTAAGAGAATGATTACTAACGCGATGGCGTGGCTTCGAAAATTTTTGTAAACGGATAAGAAAAAAGCGGCAAAGCCGGCGCGGGCCGCCGGCTTATCGATCAGGCTTTCTGCAGACCTCTCGCGTCCTCTGTCGCTACGGGCGCTGATTTACTGACCCGGTATTTAATCAGCAGCGCGATGGCTGACAGGAACGCCGGGATGGCCAGCAGAGTGAAAATGGTCTCAAAAGAGAGCTGGGCCTGCATCAGGAAGGCGCCGCTGAACGCACCGAGGATCCCGCCGAAGCGGCCGATACCCAGCATCCAGGCGACGCCGGTGGCGCGCCCTTGCGTCGGGTAGAAGCCTGCCGCCAGCGCCGGCATCGACGACTGCGCGCCGTTCATAATACTGCCGGCGATAAACACCATCACTCCCATCAGCGCCAGGCTGCTGGTGGAGAAGCCGACCAGACAGACGAAAACGCCGGTCAGCAGCCAGCCGACGGCCACTACCTTATTGGGGTTGATCTTGTCCATCAGGGCGCCGAGGATCAGCACGCCAATTCCGCCGCCGAGCGGGAACAGAGCGGTGATAATTGAGGCCTGACTCATCGATGCGCCGGTTTCACGGATCAGCAGCGGCAGCCAGCTGGTAAGGAGATAGAAGATCAGCAGACCCATGAAGTAGGTCAGGCACAGCATCACGGTACCCACTGCGTAGCGCGGGGAGAAAATGACGCCGATAGCCGACTTCTCTTTCACCTGGCCTGCTTCGCGCAGCTCAAATTCCACCGCCTCCGGCAGCGGCGCGATACGCCGCAGGATGGCGGCAATGCGCTGCGCCGGCTGACGCTTCACCACCAGATAGCGGGCGGACTCCGGCAGCAGGAAAATTAAAGCCACCGCCAGCAGGAGAGGCATCACGCCGCCCAGCACCAGCACGCTCTGCCAGCCATAGTGCGGGATCATCCAGGCGGATAAAAAGCCGCCCAGCGACGATCCCATCGGAAAGCCGACGAACATCAGGTTCACCAGCAGCGCCCGACGGCGCTCCGGCGCATATTCGCTCATTAACGTGGCGGCATTGGGCATCGCTGCGCCAAGGCCCAGTCCGGTCAGAAAGCGCAGCAGCGTCAGGTGGTTAAGGCTGGTGGCAAAGGCGGTGAGCAGGCTGAATCCGCCGAACACCACGATCGACATAATCAGCACTTTCTTGCGGCCGATACGATCAGCCAGCGGTCCCGCGGTTAACGCGCCGACGGCCAGGCCCACCAGCGCGGCGCTCATCACCGGGCCGAGGGCGGATTTTTCCACGCCCCATTCCTGGACCAGGTCGGAGGCGATGAATCCGATGATCGCGGTATCGAACCCGTCCATCGCGACGGTGATGAAGCAGAGCGCGAGGATCATCCACTGGTAGCGGGTGAAGGGGTGCTCGTTGATAAAGGCCTGAATGTCGATGGTTGTCTTAGTCATACGGCTTTCCTGGCAGACTGAGCGAGGGACAGAGGTTTGTTATTATCGTCGCCTTCGCGTCATTGAGTTTGATTTGTGCGATAATCGAACGCATCGCCGTTAATCGCTCATTCATCAAATCATTGAAGCGCTGACCAGGCAATCCGGGCGCGCGCCAAAGCGTGCGATTATCGTCCGCTTCCGGGCGAGGCGCCGGTTGATGGATTTTTTGTTTAAAGAATATCAATAAGTTACGTGATATGCGTCGGCCTGATTTAAAGCGCATATTTGTGATGCGCATAACAGACGCGCCAGGCGGCGATAGCGGCGTATGGAATGGCGTTTTTCCTGCGTAAGATTAGCAGTAAAGGGTATCCTGCGAGGCCGAGCTGGACTATCCTTGTCAGCGTCTGGCACGTGTGTGTCTTTGTGCGCTTTTTTTGGCTGAAAGGAGTAAAAAAATGGCGACAGGAAAGTCCTGCTCTCGCTGGTTTGCGGCTATGGCGGCCTTATTAATGGTGGTTAGCCTGAGTGGGTGTTTTGATAAAGAGGGCGATCAGCGCAAAGCGTTTATCGACTTCCTGCAGAATACGGCGATGCGTAGCGGTGAACGACTGCCGACGCTGACCGCCGATCAGAAAAAACAGTTTGGGCCATTTGTCTCTGACTACGCGGTGATCTACGGCTACTCGCAGCAGGTGAGCCAGGCGATGGACGCTGGTCTGCGCCCGGTGGTGGATAGCGTCAATGCGATCCGCGTTCCGCAGGACTATATGACCCAGCGCGAGCCGCTGCGTCAGGCGAACGGCGCGCTGGGCGTGCTCAGCCAGCAGCTGCAGAATGCCAAAATGCAGGCTGATGCCGCGCATGGCGCTCTGAAGCAGGCTGACGATCTCAAGCCGGTCTTCGATCAGGTATACGCCAAGGTCGTCACCGCGCCAGCCGACGCGCTGCAGCCGCTGATCCCGGCCGCGCAGATCTTTACCCAGCAGCTGGTTCAGGTGGGGGATTTTGTCGCTCAGCAGGGGACCCAGGTGAGCTTTGTGGCCAACGGCATTCAGTTCCCGACCTCGCAGCAGGCCAGCCAGTATAATGTGCTGATTGGGCCGCTGGCGGCGCAGCATCAGGCGTTTAATCAGGCATGGACGGCGGCGGTGAACGCCACCCGCTAATGCCCCGTCTGGCTGACGTGAGCTGCGGCGAACGGGCTGGATGACGGACAGAATGCAAAAAGAACCCGGGGAGGGCGATGGCCGCCGCTACCCGGGTTTTTTTATGGCTTATTTTACCTGCGGATTGACGCAGTTTTTCTCGACCTTGCCGTTCAGGGCATCGATCAGGTTATCCACCGCGCAGGCCGCCATGTTGTAGCGCGTCTCATGGGTGGCGGAGCCGATATGCGGCAGCGCGACGACGTTCGGCAGGCTCAGCAGCGGCGAATCTTTAGCCAGCGGCTCGTGCTCGAAGACATCAAGGCCGGCAGCGTGAATCTCCCCCGCCTGCAGGGCGGCGATCAGCGCCTGCTCATCGACCACCGGGCCGCGCCCGGCGTTAATAAAGATGGCGGAAGATTTCATTTTGGCGAACTGCGCCTGACCGAACAGATGGTGGGTCTCTTCGCTCAGGGGCAGGATCAGGCAGACAAAATCGGCTTCCTGCAGCAGGGTATCGAGATCGCAATAGCGGGCGTTGAAGCGCTCTTCTGCCTGCGGATGCTGGCGGCGCGCGTTGTACAGGATCGGCATGCCGAACCCGAAGTGGGCGCGCTGCGCCAGCGCCATGCCGATGCGGCCCATGCCGACGATACCTAAGGTTTTATGGTGTACGTCGGTGCCGAACCAGTCTGGCCCAATGCTCTTCGTCCACTCGCCCGCTTTGACGCGCTCCGCCACTTCCACCACCCGGCGGGCGGTGCTCAGCACCAGCGCCATGATCGTGTCGGCGACGGTCTCGGTCAGCACGGTCGGGGTATGCATCAGCAGCACCCGGCGGGCGTTCAGCGCCTCGACGTCGAAGTTGTCATAGCCAACGGACACGGTGGAGGTCGCACGCAGCTTCGGCATTTTCTCCAGCAGCGCGGCGTCAACCTTTTCGCTGGAGCCCAGCAGGCCCTCAGCCTGGGCGAAGGCCTCAGCGTGCTGCGAAACGGTCTCCGGCCGCAGGTTTTTCACCTGAGTGACGGAAAAGTGCTCCTCCAGACGCTGTAGCAGGTCGTCGGGAAGCGTTTTATAGAGAATGACAGACGGCTTCATGCGAATCTCCGTAGTGTGAGTCGTTCAGGCGTGATGAGCGCCAAGTGGAAGGTTTTGATTATTAGCAGGCTTAACAATCAAAGTCAGCCATACTGAGGCGAAAAGCGCCACCCCCATAAAAATATAGGAAGCTGCGGGGCTGCCGGTGGCGCCGTTCAGGTAGCCGACAAACCACGAGCCGCAGAAGGAGCCCAGGGCGCCCATGCTGTTGATCAGCGCCATCGCGCCGCCGGCGACGTTGCGTGGCAGCATTTCCGGAATAATGGCGAAGAAGGGGCCGTAAGGCGCATACATTGCCGCACCAGCCACCACCAGCAGGGTGTAAGAGACCCAGAAGTGGTTGGCGCCGACCGCCCAGGAGCCGATGAAGGCCAGTCCGCCAATCAGCAGCAGCGGCCAGACGAACAGTTTACGGTTCTGCATTTTATCGGAGGCCCAGGAGACCACGATCATGGCGATAGTCGCCGCCAGGTACGGAACCGAAGAGAGCCAGCCCACTTCCACCATCCCCATATTTTCGCCGCCGCTGCGGATAATCGACGGCAGCCACAGTACAAAACCGTACACGCCGATGCTCCAGGCAAAGTACTGAGCGCAGAGCAGGATCACGTTGCGGGAGCGGAAGGCCTCGCCATAGTTACGCACCGCTTTGATGCCCTGCTGTTCACGATCCAGTTGTTCCTGCAGCGCGGCTTTTTCACTCTCCGCCAGCCAGGATACCTGCGACGGTTTATCTTTCACCAGCACCCACCAGCAGAAGGCCCAGATCACCGCCGGCACCCCTTCGATGATGAACATTTCCCGCCAGCCGAAGGCCTGAATCAGGTAGCCGGAGACCACCGACATCCACAGGACCGTCACCGGGTTGCCGAGGATCAGGAAGGTATTGGCCCGCGAGCGCTCGGATTTGGTGAACCAGTTGCTGATATAGATCAGCATCGCCGGCATCACCGCCGCTTCGACGACGCCGAGGATAAAGCGAATGGCCGCCAGCGCCGGGATATTATGCACAATCCCGGTCAGGGAGGCGCAGCCGCCCCACAGGATCAGGCAGATAAAGATCAGTTTTCGAACGCTGCGGCGCTCCGCATAGATAGCGCCGGGGATCTGGAAGAAGAAGTAGCCGAGGAAGAACAGGGCCCCCAGCAGGGAGGAGATCCCCTTGGTGATGCCCAGGTCTTCGGTAATGCCTGCCGCGGAGGCGAAGCTGAAGTTGGCGCGGTCGAGGTACGCCAGGCTATACGTGATAAACACGATAGGCATGATGTACCACCAGCGTTTCGTTGCATTTGTTGAGCTATTCATAGGCTTGCCTCTGTCAATGAGGTGACATACGTCCGTCGAAACGGACGCTGCTGTGCCGCGCTGCAGGTAGGGTACAGGACGGCTGTTATGGTTGCGTATAAATGTTATTCGCCCAGCGCGTCGCGGGTGGGCAGCCCCTCGCTGTCGCCCTGGACCTGAATGGCCAGCGAACCGATTTTATTGCCGCGGTTCACCGCCTGAAGCAGGGTTTTGCCTTCCAGCAGGGCGCTAATCACCCCGACGGCAAAGCCGTCGCCGGCGCCGACGGTATCGACGACGTTTTCGACTTTGATGGCATCAACCGTTCCCTGTTCGCCGCTGGCGCTCTTGAACCAGGCGCCGTCGCAGCCGGTTTTAATGACCACCGCCTTGACGCCGCGCGAGAGATAGAAATCGGCGATCCCCTCCGGGGTCTGCTGGCCGGTGAGGATGACGCCCTCTTTTAAGCCTGGCAAAACCCAGTCAGCCTGGAAGGCGAGACGGTTGAGTTTCTCCACCATCTCGGCTTCGCTTTTCCATAGCACCGGTCGCAGATTGGGGTCGAAAGAGAGGGTTTTGCCCTCGGCTTTCATGACCTTCGCCGCATGCTCCAGCAGCGCATATGAGCTTTCAGAGAGCGCGGCGGCCACGCCGCTCAGGTGCAGATGACGGGCGCTGGTGAAGTAGTCGGCGCGAAAATCGTCCGGCGACAGATGGCTGGCGGCAGAACCTTTGCGGAAATATTCCACAATGGGATCGGTTCCATTTTCGACTTTCGATTTCATCTGGAAACCGGTAGCGAAGCGGTTGTCGATGGCGACTGCGTGGCTATCGATCCCCTCTTTCGCCAGCGATTGCAGTACGAAGCGGCCAAAGCTGTCGTTGCCGACGCGGCTGACCCAGCCGACCTTCAGACCCAGGCGCGCCAGGCCGGTGGCGACGTTCAGCTCAGCGCCGGCGACACGTTTCATAAAATGCTCCACCTCGGCCAGATCGCCGGTTTCGGTGGCGACAAACATGGCCATAGCTTCGCCGATGGTGATGACATCTAAATTTTCCACGGCTTATTCCTCGCGTAACAGGTTGACGTAGCGGCGGGTCACGGCCGTCAGGTCATGGCCAGTCAGCGGAAACTCGATTCCACGCGGCGCGTCGGCGGGAAGATTATCGAGCAGGGCCAGCCAGCGGTCGGCGGCCTGATCCGGCGGCACAGCGCGGAATTTCTCCTGATGAGGCTCCGCCGCTTTTACATGAATATAGCTGACCGCCGGCGCAAGATGGCGGGCGGCCTCTTCCGGCGAATCGCCGACCCACAGCCAGTTGCCCATATCAAACGTTAAGGTGATCGGCAGCTGATGGACCCGACAGGCGGCTTTGAAGCGTTGCATCGGCGCCAACTGGCCGCAGTCGGTCTGGTCATTCTCCACCACCAGCGCCATGCCGCTGTCGCTGAGGATATCGCGCAGTTCGTCGAGCTGCTGGTTGTGGCGGAAATGGCCAAGGGAGAGCTTCAGCCACAGGGCGTTAAGGGTCTGCGCTTCCGCGAGCAGCGTCGGGAGATGCGGGTTAAGCTCGCCGTTGTCGGCGAACAGCGCCTGGGGCGCGGAGTAGCAGGCCAGCAGGCCGTGGCGCTCAATGGTGGCGGCCAGCGTCGGCAGGGCGTTGAGCTCTTCGGCGCTGAACAGCTCGCGGCGGATTTCGACGCCGTCCGCGCCGGCGTCGGCGATAAACGGCAGGACGGCGGCCTGGCCGCCTAAGGATTTAACATGGTCATTACCATACGCAGCGGTAACGACAATAATTTTTCTGGCCATCGCGCTCTTACTCCCGGCGTTTGTTGCTTAATCTCCTTATTACGCTAGATGGTATCGGTTCCATAAGAAAGGGCGAGATGTTTAATTTATGATCGGCATCACGAAGGATCGTTAACGGGAAGTTGATCCGCGGACGATAAGCTCGCCGGAGAAGACCCGCTCGCAGATGGGGTCGTTACTGCCAGCAATGCGCCGAATCACCTGTTCCACCGCCGCGTAGCCGATCTGCCACGTTGGCTGTTTGAGGGTGGTGATGCCGACGCCAGCCAGCTCCGCCCACTCCAGTTCGTCGAAGCCCAGCAGGCCGATATCGCTGCCCCAGATCAGGCCGACGCGCTTCAGGGCGCGGGCTACCTGCAGCGTCAGCGCGCCGTTGGCGGAGATCACCGCTTTGCGCATCCCGCGATGGCGGGCGTGGAACTGGCGCAGGACGTTGTCCATCATCGCGCCGTCGTTGAGCTGCACTTCGGCGTTTTCGGCCACCACGCCGTGGTGGCGGGTGAGCGTGGCGCGGAAGGCGCTCAGGCGCTCGCGGCGGGTATTAACCGACCCCAGCGGTTCGCTAAGAAACAGGATGGCCTCAAAGCCTTTCTCCACCAGGTGTTCGGTGGCGGTGGTGGCGGCCTGGGCGTTATCAAGCCCGACCACATCGCAGGCGAAATCGGGGATTTTACGGTCAATCAGCACCATCGGAAGGGCCGACTGCTGCAGGCGGTTCAGGCCATCCTCCCGCATGCCGACCGCGTTGACGACGATGCCTTCCACCTGGTAGCTGCGCAGCAGGTCGAGGTAGTGCAGCTCCTGATCCAGCTCGTTATTGGTGTTACACACCAGCAGAGTGAAGCCCTTTTCCCGGCAGGCTGCTTCAATGCCGCTCATGACGTTGACCGAATAGGGATTGGTGATATCGGCGATGATCAGGCCGATGAGGCGGGTTCGGCCGTGCTTGAGGCCGCGGGCCATCAGGCTAGGGCGGTAGTCGAGTTCGGCAATGGCTTGTTCAATACGTGATAACAGATCGTCGGAAAGCAGATGCTTCTCGCCGTTAAGATACCGTGAAATACTGGTTTTGCCGGTCTTTGCGGCTTTCGCCACATCGCTAATGGTTGCACGCGCCGCTTTCGCCATGGTGGCTTCCTTTGCTGAAAATCTGCCAACACCTTAGCGCGAAAAATAGCGATATCAAGCATTTTGCCCGGCAGAGGCGCGGCCGGGCAACATGAGGATGCGCTTATTGCAGCGGGCTGAGGGTGATTTCCACGCGACGGTTCTGCGCCTTGCCTTCCGCCGTGCTGTTGCTGGCGATGGGGTTCGCCGGGCCCATGCCGGTGGTGCGAATGCGGTTGGCCGCCACGCCCTGGGTGATCAGCGCGCTGGCGACGCTGTCAGCACGCTGCTGCGACAGACGCATATTCAGGTCCTTACTGCCGGTGCTGTCGGTGTAGCCGACGACGTTAACGGCGGTTTTCTCATACTCTTTCAGCACCATGGCCACGCCGGTCAGGGTGTTGGCGCCGGCCGGTTTCAGGTTGGCGCTGTTGCTGTCGAAAGTGACGTTATTCGGCATGTTCAGCACGATGTTGTCACCATTTCGCGTCACGCTGACCCCGGTTCCCTGCATTTTTTCGCGCAGCTTCGCTTCCTGCACGTCCATGTAGTAGCCAATGCCGCCGCCCAGCGCCGCGCCTGCCGCTGCGCCAATCAGCGCGCCTTTGCCGCGGTCGTGTTTGGAGGAGGAAAGCGCGCCGACGCCAGCGCCCACTAAGGAGCCAATACCTGCGCCAATACCGGATTTGCCAGCTTCACGCTCACCGGTATAGGGGTTGGTGGTGCAGCCGGAAACGGCCAGGGTGCCGCTGACCAGAGCCGCAATCATAAGTACGCGTTTTTTCATTTAATGTCCTTAATCCTTTTTATTCTTTGCCACAGCGAACGTGACGGTTGATTATGACGCGCGAATACGTAGAAAATTCCCCGCATACCATCTCATTTTGTAAATAACATTGAACGGCGCCGATTCGCGCCGTCACCACACCTGCCTTCGCTGACCAGGAGCCGCCTTTGCCAACCTCATCTGCAACCAAAACCATTTTAACCGCCGCCCACTGGGGACCGATGCTGGTGGAAACGGACGGGGAAAACGTCCTCTCCTCCCGCGGCGCGCTGGCGACGCCGTTTGCCAATTCGCTGCAAACGGCGGTGCGCGACCAGGTGCACAGCAAAACCCGCGTGCGCTACCCGATGGTGCGCAAAGGCTTTCTCGCCTCTCCGGACAAGCCCCAGGGGGTCCGCGGTCAGGATGAATTTGTGCGGGTGAGCTGGGAGCAGGCGCTGGATCTGATCGATGCCCAGCATCGTCGGATCCGCGAAAGCTATGGACCGGCCTCCATTTTTGCCGGCTCCTACGGCTGGCGTTCTAACGGCGTCCTGCATAAGGCGGCCACCCTGCTGCAGCGCTATATGAGCCTGGCGGGCGGCTACACCGGCCATCTCGGGGATTACTCCACCGGCGCGGCGCAGGCGATCATGCCTTACGTCGTGGGCGGCAATGAGGTGTATCAGCAGCAGACCAGCTGGCCGCTGGTGCTGGAGCACAGCGAGGTAGTGGTGCTGTGGAGCGCCAACCCGCTGAACACGCTGAAAATTGCCTGGAACGCCTCCGACGAGCAGGGTATACCGTGGTTCGACCGGCTGCGCCAGAGCGGAAAGCGCTTGATCTGCATCGATCCGATGCGATCGGAAACGGTCGATTTCTTTGGCGATTCGATGGAGTGGATCGCGCCGCATATGGGCACCGACGTCGCGTTGATGCTGGGTATCGCCCATACGCTGGTGGAGAATGGCTGGCAGGACGACGAGTTTCTTGCCCGCTGCGCCAGCGGCTACGAGATTTTTGCCCGCTACCTGATCGGCGAAAGCGACGGCGTGGCGAAAACCGCCGACTGGGCGGCGGCTATTTGCGGCGTCTCAGCGGATAAGATCCGCGAACTGGCGAAACTTTTCCACGAAAACACCACCATGTTGATGTCTGGCTGGGGCATGCAGCGCCAGCAGTATGGCGAGCAGAAACACTGGATGTTGGTCACCCTGGCCGCGATGCTGGGGCAGATTGGCACCCCAGGGGGCGGGTTTGGACTTTCCTACCATTTCGCCAACGGCGGCAACCCGACCCGCCGCGCGGCGGTGCTGGGCTCGATGCAGGGGAGCGTAGCCGGAGGCGTGGACGCCGTGGAGAAGATCCCGGTCGCGCGGATTGTCGAGGCGCTGGAGCATCCGGGGGCGGAGTATCAGCACAACGGCATGGCGCGGCGCTTCCCCGATATTCGCTTTATCTGGTGGGCCGGCGGCGCCAACTTTACCCATCACCAGGATACCAACCGCCTGATTCAGGCCTGGCAGAAGCCAGAGCTTATCGTCATCTCCGAATGCTTCTGGACCGCCGCCGCGCGTCATGCCGATATCGTTCTGCCGGCGACCACCTCGTTTGAGCGCAACGATCTGACGATGACCGGGGACTACAGCAATCAGCATCTGGTGCCGATGAAGCAGGTGGTCGCCCCGCGGGGTGAAGCGCGCGATGATTTCGCGGTCTTTGCCGACCTCAGCGAACGTTGGGAGGCGGGCGGCCGCGAGCGCTTTACCGAAGGGAAGAGCGATCTGCAGTGGCTGGAGACCTTCTATCAGATGGCCGCCCGGCGCGGCGCCCAGCAGCAGGTGACGCTGCCGCCGTTTGCCGAATTCTGGCAGGCTAACCAGCTGATTGAGATGCCGGAAGCGCCGGAGAATGCCCGTTTCATCCGCTTCGCCGCCTTCCGCGACGATCCCCTGGCCAACCCGCTGAAAACGGCGAGCGGTAAAATTGAGATCCACTCGCCGACCATCGCCGCCTTTGGCTACGCCGACTGCCCGCCGCACCCGATGTGGCTGGAGCCCGACGAGTGGCATGGCAACGCCGAGGCGGGGCAGCTGCAGCTGCTGTCGGCCCATCCGGCACACCGTCTGCACAGTCAACTGAACTATTCCGCGCTGCGCGAACGTTATGCCGTCGCCGGACGCGAACCGTTGACTATTCATCCGCAGGATGCCCGGGCGCGGGGGATTGCCGATGGCGATCTGGTGCGGGTGTGGAACGCCCGCGGTCAGGTGCTGGCCGGCGCGGTGGTAACGGAGGGGATCCGCCCGGGGGTGATATGCCTGCATGAAGGGGCGTGGCCCGACCTGGATCCGGTGGCGGGCATCTGCAAAAACGGGGCGGTGAACGTCTTAACTAAAGATATCCCAACATCCCGCTTGGGCAACGGCTGTGCCGGGAACACCGCCCTGGCGTGGCTGGAGAAATATACCGGCCCGGCGCTGCCGCTTACGGCATTTGATCCGCCGGCCAGCGCATAATCCAGGTGGGGTGCTGAGTATCATCCTGCCATGCGCAATCTTCAATGCGGAAGCCTTGCGCATGGTAGAAACTGACCGCTGATTCGTTTTTCTGGTAAACCTCAAGGCTAAGCCAGGCGTAGTGCTGCTTGACTTCATCCAGCAGCGCCTGGCCAATGCCTTGGCGGATGGCGTCCGGCGCGACGAACAGCGCGCCGACGAAGCGGGACTCCAGCACGCTGACAAAGCCTTTTAGCTCTCCGTCGCGCTCCCAGACCCAGGTGCTGGCGGCGGGAAGATAGACGTCCCGTACCACCGCGACGCTGTCGCGCCAGTAGCTTTCGCTGATAAAGGGATGGGCATGGATCGTACTATCCAGCCACAGGGCCAGCAGCGGTGTATTATCTTTAGCGACCCACTTGCGGATCATCCTGACCTCCCGGGTGACAGAAGCAGCCGGTGACATGGTCGTTGACCAGCCCGCAGGCCTGCATAAAAGAGTAACAGATTGTCGAACCGACAAACTTAAAGCCGCGTTTTTTCAACGCTTTAGAAAGCGCATCAGAGGCCGGCGTCGTGGTCGGGATCTCCGCCAGTGTCGCCGCGCGGGTGACCTGCGGCGCATTGTCGACGAAAGACCAGACAAAATCAGTGAACGACTCGCCATTTTCCTCCATCGCCAGATACGCCCGGGCGTTGCCGATAATGGCCTGGATTTTTCCCCGATGGCGGATAATCCCGGCATCCTGCAGCAGCCGCTCGACATCATCGTCCCCCATCGCCGCCACGCGCACCGGATCGAACTGGTGAAAAGCCTGGCGATAGTTCTGCCGTTTTTTTAACACCGTGATCCACGACAACCCGGCCTGCTGGCCTTCAAGGCAGATCATTTCAAACAGCCGCTGGGACGCTTTTTGCGCGACACCCCATTCGGTATCGTGATACTCGATGTATAACGGATCCTGACTCACCCATCCGCAACGCTGCATAGCTATTTCTCCCTCTGCGCTAAAAAAGTGGACGCCCCGGCTTGACGACTGAAAGATAAAGATAATAGTTAATACAGGGAAATCGTATCCCCAAAAAAACACAGCAATAATGCCGATTCGGCTCTTTTCTGGAGTCGCATTAATGATAATAAAGAAATGCAATGGCCTCCGGGGGTTCTTGTTCCCGGTGTGCGTATCCGTCTGGGTATCGTGTGTCTCTGGAGCGAATGCCTGGCAACAGGAATATATCGCTATCGATACAAAAAGTAATACGTCGGAACGTTATACATGGGATAGCGATCACCAACCACGCTATGAAGATATCCTCGCCGAGCGGATGAAGTCGTCTGAAACGCCGGGCGGACTGGCGTTAAACCAGGGGCTGGCGCCGCCGGACAGCAGCCGGGGGATAAGCGTCGGCTGGAATTATCTGCTGGCAAACGGCATGACCTCCGGGCCGGTGGCCAGCCTGCGCAGCGACTACAGCGCGCCGGCGACGAAAAGCGTTGGCGAGACGGGATATGTCAACACGCTCGGCTGGCGTATGGATTATCAGTCGCTGTGGGGCGTGCACCCCTGGGCTCAGGTGAGCTATAACCAGTCGCTCGCCAGCGATGCCTGGTCGCCGACCACTCGCGCCAGAGAGGGCGGCTGGAGTGATGTCACCCTGGGCGCCGATATGCCGCTGGGATCGCATGTGGCGGCATGGGCCACGCTGTCGCAGGCGGATAATGTCCCGTCGGGGGAAAATACGCTCTATCTGATGGGGGTCAGCGCCAACTTTTGAGCGGGGATTGTTACGCGTTTGAAACGATGCGGTTATTGTTAAATCTCAGTAATGGCGCATTTCTGTGAGATAGCGCACACTAACTTTTTTGCTGATATTCGCGGAATGAATGTCATGCAATGCCATTCATTCCGCCATTAATGCATTTCATTCCCTGCTGATGGCAGTTCATGCCTTTTTCCCCCACTGGATGAGGGGCCTTCGCTATTGTGGCGGCAGTTAATTTATCAGGACAACTGCTATGAACGCTGCAAACCGTCAATCGACCCGCTGGCTTACGCTTATCGGCACCATCATCACCCAATTCGCTCTCGGTTCGGTTTATACCTGGAGCCTGTTTAACAGTTCACTGTCTGACAAACTGGGCGAACCGGTCAGCCAGGTCGCGTTCTCCTTTGGCCTGCTGAGCCTCGGGCTGGCGCTCTCCTCGTCGGTCGCCGGCAAGCTGCAGGAGCGTTTCGGCGTGAAGCGCGTCACCATGGCCTCCGGGATCCTGCTCGGACTGGGCTTCTTCCTGACCGCGCACTCCAACAGCCTGATGATGCTGTGGCTGAGCGCGGGCGTGCTGGTGGGGCTGGCGGACGGCGCCGGTTATCTGCTGACCCTGTCGAACTGCGTGAAGTGGTTCCCGGAACGCAAAGGGCTGATTTCCGCCTTCTCCATCGGTTCCTATGGCCTCGGCAGCCTGGGGTTCAAATTCATTGATACTCATCTGCTGGCCACCGTCGGTCTGGAAAAAACCTTCGTCATCTGGGGCGCTATCGTGCTGGTGATGATCGTCTTTGGCGCGACCCTGATGAAAGATGCGCCAAATCATACGGCGACCACCGCGGCCAACGGCGTCGTGGAAAATGACTTTACTCTCGCCGAATCGATGCGTAAACCGCAGTACTGGATGCTGGCGGTGATGTTCCTGACGGCCTGCATGAGCGGTCTGTATGTGATTGGCGTGGCGAAAGATATCGCGCAGGGGATGGTCCATCTGGATGTCGCCACGGCGGCCAATGCGGTAACGGTTATCTCAATCGCTAACCTTAGCGGTCGCCTGGTGTTAGGTATCCTGTCCGATAAAATCTCCCGCATTCGCGTGATCACCCTCGGTCAGGTGGTGTCGCTGGTGGGGATGGCCGCGCTGCTGTTCGCTCCGCTGAATGCCATGACCTTTTTCGCCGCGATTGCCTGCGTCGCCTTTAACTTCGGCGGAACCATCACCGTCTTCCCGTCGCTGGTCAGTGAATTCTTCGGTCTGAACAACCTGGCGAAAAACTATGGCGTCATTTATCTGGGCTTTGGTATCGGCAGCATCTGCGGCTCCCTCATCGCTTCGCTGTTCGGGGGCTTCTACGTCACCTTCTGCGTGATCTTCGCTCTGCTGATTATTTCGCTGGCGCTTTCCACTACCATTCGTCAGCCAAAAGGCAGTGTCTATAGCGAGGCGCACGCCTGAAACCTGCAGCGTGAAACGTGCCCCTGATTAATACCCTAAGCAAATAGTGCCAATCCAGCCAAATGTTTTGTAAATGTTTGGCTGGATCACATTCCCTCCTGATACTTTTCCCGTTCCCTGTGGTCTACTTATCGCGCTTTGTAGAGGTTTCTGATAACCAACCCTAACGCACCCTATTAGCCTACTGACTCATGCCACAGCGTCAGGCGGTGTTTTATTCTTCTTTTTCCAGGTTTGCTTGCATGAAATATATTAGAACGATGACGCAGCAGAAGCTTAGTTTTTGGCTGGCGCTGTACATCGGCTGGTTTATGAACGTCGCCGTTTTTTTTCGGCGTTTCGATGGTTATGCTCAAGAGTTCACTTTCTGGAAAGGGCTTTCCGGTGTCGTTGAACTGGTGGCCACGGTCTTTGTCACCTTCTTCCTGTTACGTCTTCTGTCGCTGTTCGGCCGCCGTATCTGGCGCATTCTGGCGACGCTGATTGTTCTGTTTTCCGCCGCCGCCAGTTATTACATGACGTTCCTCAACGTGGTGATTGGCTACGGGATTATCGCCTCGGTGATGACCACCGATATCGACCTGTCGAAAGAGGTCATCGGCTGGCATCTGATCCTCTGGCTGGCGGCGGTGAGCGCGCCGCCGCTGCTGTTTATCTGGAGCAACCGTTGCCGTCATACGCTGCTGCGCCAACTGCGTACCCCGGGTCAGCGGGTTAAAAACGTGCTGATCGTGGTGCTGGCCGGCCTCATCGTCTGGGGCCCCATCCGCCTGCTTGAGCTGCGCCAACACGATGTAGAGCGCCATTCTGAAGTGGATATGCCGAGCTACGGCGGGGTGATCGCCAACTCCTACCTGCCATCGAACTGGCTGTCGGCGCTGGGGCTGTACGCCTGGGCGCAGGTGGATGAATCCTCAGACAACAAATCGCTGATTAACCCGGCGAAGAAATTTACCTACGTCGCCCCGGAAGGGCTCGATGACACCTACGTGGTGTTTATCATTGGCGAAACCACCCGCTGGGATCATATGGGCATCCTCGGCTATAGCCGCAACACCACGCCAGAGCTGGCGAAAGAGAAGAATCTGGTCGCCTTCCGCGGCTACTCGTGCGATACCGCCACCAAGCTGTCGTTACGCTGCATGTTTGTGCGTCAGGGCGGGGCAGAGGATAATC